>JAHEOG010000227.1 GCA_018609925.1 Gammaproteobacteria bacterium | reverse complement strand
CCCGGTGGCGGAAATGGCACATCAGGGTCCCCCGGGGCCGTTCCGGGCTGTAGAGCTCGCCCGCCGGGTAGCCGTAGTCCATGATCAGCAGCCCGCCTTGTGCCAGGGACTCCCCGGCACGGGCGATCCAGGCCGGTCCCGCCAGCCCCACCTCGGCCTCCACACCACTGGGCAGGTCGTCGACGCCCACCTCCCGGAGGCGCTCTCCAATCCGGGGATCCGAGAGGGGGCCCGGCTGCCAATCGAAGCCCTCGCCGGTGTCGGTGACGTAGAGCTCGGCGGGGCCTTGCTCCGTCCACCGGACCCGATGGACCGGGAAGCTGTCGAGGAGCTCGTTGGCCAGCACCACTCCCGACCACGGCTCCTCCGGAAGGTCATCGAGCCACTCCACCCGCTCCAGGAGGCCGGGAACCGCCTCGGCCAGGGCCCGGTACTGGCGCTCCCGCAAGTCCGGGCTCACCTCCAGGATGCGGTAGCGCCTGGGTGGAATACCCAGGCGGTCCATCTCGCCAAGGACCTGAGCGGCTAGCTCGCCGCTGCCCGCGCCCCCTTCCATCACATCGCCACCGCCGACGCGAGCTAGGATGTCGATCACCTGGCCGGCGACGGTCTGGCCGAAGAGCGGGGTCAGCTCCGGGGCGGTAACGAAATCCCCTTCCCGACCCAGGCGCTCACGACCCGCTACGTAGTAGCCCAGCCCCGGCTCGTAAAGGGCGATGCGCATGAGCTCGGCGAAGGGGACAGCCCCGCCCGCCGCCGCGATCCGCTCCCTGAGCACCCGGGCGACGGCTTCGGCGCGCTCGATCTCCTCGGGGCGAGGCTCGGGGAGGCCGGTCTCAGGGGGCATGGCCAGGATCCTCAGCGGGGGCCGGGGTGGGTTAGACTACCATCTGCGGAGATGGGCCCGGGGTGCTGGCCCCGGCCGCTGCGGCTAGCGTGTCGATCATCGCCTCCCCGGAGGAGCAGGCAATGCCGGACGGGGACCTCCAGGGCCGGGTTGCCCTGGTTACCGGGGCTGCCCATCGCATCGGTGCGGCCATCGCCCGCCGCCTCCACGCCGAGGGGGCCGACCTGGCCATCCACTACCACACCAGCGCGGCCGACGCCGAGACCCTCGCCGAGGAGCTGAAGGCCCAGGGCGGCGCCGGGGCCCGGGTCTTCGGATGCCGGCTGGACGAGACCGACAACCTCGCCCCGCTCGTGGAGTCGGTGGCAGCCACCTTCGGCGGCCTGGACATCCTGGTCAATAACGCCGCCCGCTTCTACGCTACCCCCCTAGGCGAGGCCACCACCGACCAATGGCGGGACCTGGTGGACACCAACCTCAAGGCCCCTTTGTTCCTGGCCCAGGCGGCGCAGGAGCACCTCGCCGAGCGCCAGGGCTGCATCGTCAATTTGGCCGATATCCACGGCCAGCGCCCCCTCGCCGAGCATCCCATCTACTCGACCTCGAAAGCCGGGATCATCATGCTCACCCAGGCCCTCGCCAAGGACATGGGCCCGGCCGTCCGGGTCAACGCGGTCGCCCCAGGCGCGGCGTTGTGGCCCGAGACGGGGACGTCCCCGGAGCACAAGGAAGCGGTCCTCCAGGCCTCCGTGCTGGGGCGGCGCAGCGGAGGAGCCCCGGTGGCCGATGCGGTCCATTACCTGGCTACGGCCGACTACGTCACGGGCCAAGTGCTGGGCGTGGAAGGCGGGCGCCTGCTCTATTGAAGGGAAGAGGCCGATCAGCAGCCCAGATCCAGGTCCAGGCGCCGCAAACCCTGCCCCGCCCCGGCGGGGAAGGCGGCCCAAAGCTCGGCGAAGGTGCACCCCAGCTCGGGATGACGGCCCCCGGGCTCCAGCTCGGCCAGGGGCTTGGCGACGAAGGGATACGCCCGGATGTCCGGACGGGGGAGCACCACAGGGTCCCGGGTCACGAGCCCATCGAACAGCAGGAGGTCGAGATCCAGGGTGCGGTTACCGAAGCCCGGCTGGGTCCGCTCACGCCCATGGCGATCCTCGATGGCTCGCAGGCTCGTCACCACCTCGGCCAAGGCGTGCTCGGTGGCGAGCCGCACCACCAGGTTGTAGAACGGTGGCCCGGAAAAGCCCACGGGATCCGTCTGGTAGACCGGGGAGCAGTGCATCTCGGCGAATGCCGCCCGCAACTCGGCGATGGCCCCGCGCAGGTTGGGCTCTGGATCGATGTTGCTGCCGAGGCCAATATAGGCGGTGGCCAATGGCTTTCCCCTGCCCCCGCCCCCCTTCTAGGGCCGGCTGCCCCGTTCAATGACGACGCCCACATCGGCGGCCTCGCTCAAGGCGGCAGGCTTGTGGAGCTGGAGCCGCAGCCAGGGCAGCCCGAACTCCTCCCGGAGGACCGCGGCGGTGCGCTCCGCCGCGGTCTCCACGAGATGGAACTCGCTGGCTTCCAGGAAGGCCACGGTGCGCTTGGCCAAGGCCTTATAATCGACGGCATCGGCCACGTCGTCACTGGCCGCCGCCGCTGAGCAATCGGTTGCCGCCTCCAGGTCAACGGAAAGGGTTTGGCGAATCCGCCTTTCCCAGTCGAAAATACCGATAACTGTCGCGACCCGAAGGTCCCGGATGAACACCGTATCCATGCCGCCTCCGTATTGCCCCCCCGAGCCGGGATACTGTAGGGCGGGGCCCCTCGTACTGCAAGGTGGAAGAGCCGCATGAGCCCCATCCTGGAGAACGGCCGGCGCACCCTCGACATCGAGGCGGAGGCCATCCGGCACGCCGAGCAGCGCCTGGACAGCGCCTTTGAACAGGCCGTGGCCTTGATCCTGGCGGCGCAGGGCCGCCTTGTGGTCACGGGCATGGGCAAATCCGGGCTCATCGGCCGCAAGATCGCCTCCACCCTAGCGAGCACCGGCACCCCTTCCTTCTTCATGCATCCCGCCGAGGGAAGCCACGGCGATCTCGGCATGATCACGGCCCAGGATGTGGTCCTGGCCATTTCCTCTTCCGGCGAAACGGACGAACTGGTGGCCATCCTGCCCTTGCTGCAGCGCCTCGGTATCCCGCTGATCGCCATGGTGGGCCGTCCCGATTCCACGCTCGGCCGTCGCGCAGACCGCGTCCTCGACATCAGCGTCGCCGTGGAGGCATGCCCCATGAACCTGGCCCCTACCGCTTCCACCACCGTTACCCTGGCCCTGGGCGATGCCATGGCGGTGGCCCTGCTGGAGGAGCGAGGCTTCACTTCCGAGGACTTCGCCCGGTTCCACCCTGGCGGGGCCCTCGGCAAGCAGCTCTTGCTGCGCATCGACGACCTCATGCACACCGGCGAGGGGATCCCGGCGGTATACCGACAGGCCCCCATGCGGGATGCCCTGCTGGAGATGACCGCCAAGCGCCTCGGCATGACCGCCGTAGTGGATGAAGACGGGCGCCTGGAGGGGATCATTACCGACGGCGACCTGCGTCGCGCTCTCGATCACGGGATCGATCTGCAGCAGGAGCCGGCCGGCCAGGCCATGACTCCCAACCCGCTCACCATCAACGGGGAGGACCTGGCGGCCCGGGGCCTTCAGCTCATGGAAGAGAAGGCCATCAACGGGCTGTTGGTGGTAGACGCGGACCGCCGAGTCATCGGGGCCTTGAACATGCACGACTTCCTCCGCGCGGGAGTCCTGTGAGCGAGCTCGACCCCCTCCAAGAAGAGGAAGTGGAACAGCGCCTGGGCCGGATCGGGGTCCTGATCCTGGACGTGGACGGCGTGCTCACCGAGGGCGGAATCTACATGGACCACCGGGGCGGAGAGCACAAGCGCTTCGATGTCCGCGACGGTCACGGCATCAAGCTCCTGCAGCAACGGGGCCTGCGGGTCGCCATCGTATCCGGGCGGCGCTCCACCGTGGTGGCCCACCGGGCCACGGAGCTGGCCGTTGACCCCGTCATCCAGGGGGCCACACGCAAGGGCCCGGCCTTCCAGGAGGTCCTTGCCACCACCGGGGCGGAGGCCGCGTCGGTGGCGGTGGTGGGCGACGACGTCGTGGATCTGCCCTTGTTCGTTCGATGCGGACTCGCCATCACGGTGGCCGACGCCCACCCCGAGGTGCGCGCCCGGGCCCACTGGATTACGCACACCGCGGGGGGTCACGGCGCGGTGCGGGAAGTCGCCGATCGGCTCTTGCATGCCCAGGGACACTGGCCTGCCCTCCTCGATTACTATCTCGGTCCCTAGCCCGGGACCCCAAACCGGGAAGCGGTCCCCGTCTCGGACCGGGCCAGGCTG
>JAHEOG010000226.1 GCA_018609925.1 Gammaproteobacteria bacterium | reverse complement strand
TCCTTGGCGTCGATGAGAAGGAGCAGAGCCTGGTATTCGCGGGCAACATCAAGCAGGGCTCCCAGATCCGGATCTGCCGGAGTACCCACGACCAGCTGATCCAGAGCGCCGGAGAGTCGGGTAAGAGCGCCCTGGCCTCCGATTCGGCCGGGTCGGGGCTGGCTCTGCTGGTGAGCTGCGTGGGGCGCAAGCTCATCCTTGGCCAGCGCGTTCCCGAGGAGGTGGACGCGGTGCGGCGGATCTTCGGACCCCGAGTGGTGCTCACCGGGTTCTACTCCAACGGCGAGATCTGCCCGGGTGAGGGCGAGCCCCGGAGCCTGCTGCACAATCAGACGATGACCGTCGCCTACCTGGACGAGGCGGCAGAGGCTTAGGGACCCCCGTCCTCCGGGGGGGCCTCACAAGCCCCCTCCGAAGGGGGGAACTGGTGCTTGGTAACATCGTCCTTGATGCCGAACTGGTATTGGACGATGTCGATGCGGCCGTCGTGGTCGAGGTCCTCCTCACAGAATCGGTGGGGGGGAACTCCGATGCGCTTCGCTTCCTCCAGGGTTAGGTAGCCGTCGCCGTCGGTGTCGGCTACCGAAAAGGGCGGGAGCCCGCCGTTCTCTCCGTTCGCCGGTCCGGTGATGGCCAGCAGGGCCATCGCGGCCAGTGGGATCAGGTGGTGGGGGCGATCCAGTCGCATTGGGAGTCCTTCGGTAACCCTGGCCAGTCCGGGGAACGGGTCGGCCCTCATGCCTTATCTGGGGTAACTTCGGGGCCGATTCAATGGGAGCATTCCCGATCCAGGTGGGCGTTTGGTCCGGTAAAGGGGGCGTGTTTTGAGCGAGCCCGAAACCGGGACAGCGGTTGTAGTGGGTGCCGGACCGGGCCTTGGCTGGCACCTGGCCAAGCGCTTTGCCCGCGCCGGTATGGCGGTGGCGGTGGCTGCCCGCGATCGAGACAAGCTTGAAGGGCTCCTGTCCCAGGAGCCTGAGGCCGCCATTTGGGCCTACCAATGCGATGCCGCCGTGGCGGGCGATGTCCATTCCCTTTTCCACTCGATTGACCGGGACCTGGCTGGCCCCGATCTGGTGGTGAGCAATGTCGGGGCCTTCGAGCCGGCCCGCGTGCTGGAGGCGACCCCGGAGCAGTTCGAGCGGTGCTGGCGGGTGGGCTGCCTTTCGGGGTTCCTGGTGGCCCAAGCGGCCGCTTCCCGGATGGTAGAGCGGGGTCAGGGGACCCTTCTCTTCACCGGGGCCACCGCTTCCTTGCGCGGGGGAGCCGGCTTCGCAAATCTGGCGGTGCCCAAGTTCGGCCTGCGCGCCCTGGCCCAGAGCCTCGCGCGGGAGCTGGGGCCACAGGGGGTCCATGTGGGACACGTGGTGATCGACGGGCAGATCCTCTCGGAGCGCTACCGCCATCTCGCCAAGGAGCGGGGTCCCGATGCCCTTTTGGATCCCGAGGCCATCGCCGAGACCTACTACCAGCTCTACCGCCAGCCGCGTAGCGCATGGACCCATGAGCTGGACCTCCGCCCCTGGGTCGAGCCCTTCTGAATTCGTCGGCCTCCCTTCCGCATCTGGTATCATCATTTCCCCACCTTTAAGCCGACGGGCTCCCGTAACGGGGGAGCCCGGCCGCCCCGATCCCTGCACGGACCCCCTTGGGCGATGAGGAGGCAGCACCATGAGCAAGGAATACTCCGAGGCGGTGGAAACCGCTCGTGAATACTACAACAGCGAGGATGCGGACACCTTCTACTTCACCATCTGGGGGGGCGAGGACATCCACGTCGGGCTGTATCAGGCCGAGGATGAATCCATCTTCCAGGCTAGCCAGCGCACCGTCGAGCGCATTGCGAATCGCATCCGGCAGCCCATTACTCCGGAGACGCGGCTCGTGGACATTGGTGCCGGCTACGGGGGGGCTGCCCGCTACTTGGCTCGCACGTACGGTTGCCATGTGGACGCCCTTAACCTCTCGGAGGTGGAGAACGAGCGTGACCGCCAGATGAACCGGGAGCAGGGTCTGGACCATCTGATCGATGTCTATGACGCGAGCTTCGATAACACGCCCTTCGAGGCCGAGAGCTTCGACATCGTCTGGTGTCAGGACTCCATCCTCCACGCCGACGACCGGGCTGCGGTGCTGAGGGAGGTGGACCGGATCCTGAAGCCGGGAGGGGAGTTCGTCTTTACCGACCCCATGCAGACGGACAACTGTCCGGAGGGGGTGCTGGATCCCATCCTGAACCGGATCCATCTCCCCAGCCTGGGCTCCCCGGGCTTCTATCGGGAAACGGGGGCCAAGCTGGGCTGGGAGGACCTCGGGTTCGAGGAGCATACTGAGCAGCTCCCCCGCCATTACGGCCGCGTGCTGGAGGAGCTCAAGCGGCGCGAGCACGAGCTGCGTGGCAAGGTGAGCGACGACTACATCGATCGCATGAAGAACGGTCTCCAACATTGGGTGAACGGTGGCAACAGCGGCTACCTCACCTGGGGGATCCTCCATTTCCGGAAGCCGCAGGCCTAAGCCACGCCCTCCGAGTCCGGCTAGGATGGGTCAACCAGAAAGGCCCGCGGGGACTCGTTCCCCGCGGGCCTTTTTCCGGTCCAGAGGCTGCGATGCCCCTAGTGGATGCGTACGAGTCCGGATTCCACCTTGTCTCGGGCTTCGTCCCCCGCCAGGAGCTCCACCAGCTTGAGGCCGAAGTCCATGGCGGTGCCGGGCCCCCGCGAGGTGATCAGGGGACCGTCCACCACCACCGGATCCTCGACGTAGTCGACGTTGCCGATGTTGACCTTGTTCTGGAACTTGGGGTTGGAAGTAACCTGGCGGCCTTCCAGGTAGCCATGGGCGGCGAGCACCGAGGGCGCACCGCATATGGCGGAGGTTAGCTTGTCCTTGGACTGGGCCTTCTCGAGCAGGGCCTGTACGCGCTCGTCCTTCTTGAGGTTATCGACACCGGCATTGCCCCCGGGCAGGGTGATCATGTCGAAATCGCTTTCCATGACCTCATCCAGAGAGGCGTCAGGGACCAACTGGGTGCCCCGCGAGCCTGTGACCGGCTCGCGTCCATTCAGTCCGGCAACGACTACTTCGATGTCCCCCCGGCGCAGGACATCAATCACGGTGACCGCCTCGAGCTCCTCGAATCCCTCAGCCAGGGGCATCAGAACACTCGCCATCGTCGCCCTCTCCCTTGGTGGGCCCGAAAGCCGCACGGGCTGGTCCGCTCGAATCGGCGGCATCCTGCCATCTTCCCACCGAGGGGGACAATGTGGCTTCCTGACCGGGCAGGGCCCTGTGAAGGTATCCTCGGGCTGGGCCCCTTCCTCCGGACAGGGAGACTATACGAAAGGCCTCCCCGGTGGGTAACCATGCGTGACCCCTTTGTCATCAACGGGCAGCGGATCAAGGCCGGGACCCGGGCCACCATCGATCTCCCCATTGCCCAGCTCCACACCCATAACCCGGTTAACATGCCGGTCCAAGTGGTCCGAGGCAGTCGGGATGGTCCCCGCATCTTCGTTTCCGCCGCCGTCCACGGCGATGAGCTGAACGGCGTGGAGATCATCCGCCGGCTCCTGCGCCACCGGGCGCTGCAGCGTCTAAAAGGCACCCTGGTGGCAGTGCCCATTGTCAATATCCACGGGGTCCTCAATCACTCCCGTTACCTTCCCGACCGCCGGGACCTGAACCGGGCCTTCCCCGGATCCGAGCGCGGCTCGCTGACGGCGCGCCTGGCGTATCGATTCATGACGGAGGTGGTGGCCAACTGCACCCACGGCGTCGACCTCCATACCGGGGCTATCCATCGCGCCAACCTGCCCCAGATCCGGGCCAATCTGGACGATCCGGAAACGGCCCGGCTGGCGAAGCTGTTCGGGGTCCCGGTTCTGTTGAACTCGGCCTTGCGAGATGGCTCCCTCCGTCAAGCGGCAAGCGAGCGGGGCATGCCCATGCTCCTGTACGAGGCCGGAGAGGCCCTGCGCTTCGACGAGTTCGGAATCCGCGTGGGGGTGCGCGGCGTACTCAACGTCATGCGGGGATTGGGTATGCTGCGTCCGACTCGGCGCAAGCATCCCCTCCCTGAGCCCTACAGCGCCCGATCCAGCTCCTGGGTCCGCGCCCCCCAGAGCGGCTTCTTGCGGACCACGGTCCAGCTGGGGGCCTACGCCCAAAGGGGCGGCCGCTTGGGGGTGGTCTCCGATCCCTTCGGGGAGCAGGAGGTCCCGGTCACTGTCCCCGCTCCCGGGATCGTCATCGGGCGGACGAACCTTCCCCTGGTCAATGAGGGCGACGGGCTGTTCCATATGGCCCGCTTCGAGGCCGCTGACGAGGTGGCGTCGGAGGTGGAGGCCTTCCAGGCCGGGCAGGGAGGCCCTCCCCCCGGCGATCCTGGTCTGGGATAAAGGGACCGGCCCCATTCCGGCGGCCTAGCCACTATTGGACCGATCCATCTCCAAGGGGGGACCTTGCAGACCAACCGGCTTACCGTATGGCTGGGGCGAGTCCTGGGGGCGGAGCCCCGGGAGCTGCCCGCCCTGTGCTGGGCCTTCCTGTACTTCTTCAGCCTCCTGGCCGGCTACTACGTCCTGCGCCCGATCCGGGACGAGATGGGCATCGAAGGCGGCGTGGGGAACCTGCCCTGGCTATTCACCGCAACCTTCCTGGTCATGCTCGGGGCCATCCCGCTCTACGGGTGGGCGAGCGCCCGGTGGGCCCGCCGACGTCTGATTCCGGGGGTCTACCTGTTCTTTCTGGCCAATCTGGTGCTTTTCTACCTCGCCTTCCGGTGGGGGGAGGCGCCCGAGGTCACCGCCCGGGTATTCTTCGTCTGGGTTAGCGTCTTCAACCTCTTCGTGGTCTCGGTGTTCTGGACCTTCATGGCGGACCTGTTCACCACCGAGCAGGGTCGACGCTTGTTCGGGGTGGTGGCCGCGGGTGGCAGCGTCGGGGCCATGGCGGGCCCCGCGCTGACCACTGGGCTGGTGCGACTGATCGGGGTGCACGACCTGCTGATGGTCTCCGGTGGCCTGCTCGCTTTCACCCTGGTCTGCATCACGGGGCTAATCCACCAAGCCCCGCGGCTTCGCCAGGAGCCCTTTGATTCGCCGGAAGACCCCCACGCCTCCGAGGAACAGCCCGCCACGGAGGGGCTCGGGGGCGGCGCCTGGGCCGGGGTGCGGCTCCTGGCCGGCTCTCCCTACCTCCTGGGCATCGCCGGCTACATCCTCCTCTATACCGCCACCTCCACATTCCTGTATTTCGAGCAGGCCCATATCGTCGAGGATGCCCTGGCTGACTCGGAGAATCGGACCGCCCTGTTCGGGGCCATGGATCTCGCCGTCAATACCTTGACGGTGCTGACCCAGGTGTTCCTGACGGGACGGATTGTTGCCGCCCTCGGGTTGGGCCTGACCCTGGCCCTGCTTCCGGCTTTGGTGGGGGTGGGCTTCGCGGCGCTGGCGGCCGCGCCGATACTAGGAGTTCTGGTGGTCTTCCAGGTCCTGCGCCGCGCCACGGGCTACGCCCTGGCCCGTCCAGCCCGGGAGGTGCTGTTCACGGTGGTGGGGCGGGAGGCGCGCTACAAGGCGAAGAACGTCATCGATACCCTGATCTACCGGGGGGGCGACGCCGTTACCGGTTGGGCCTTCGCGGGGCTGACCGGGCTCGGGCTGGGCTTGGCCGCCATCGCGGCCCTGGCCGTCCCCCTGGCCGCAGTTTGGCTGCTGCTCGGCCTGGCCCTGGGTCGGCGGCAGGAGCGCATGGCCCTGCAATGAACCCCCAACGCCAAAGGAGGCTCCTGCATGCCCGTTAATCTTCCTCTTACCCGGCGTGGCTTCTTGCGATTGTCTGCAGCCCTGGCAGCAATCCTTGGCTGGCCCGGCGGAGGCCCTGCCGGCAACGGCCTTCGGGAGCGCAAGATCCCCAGCACCGGGGAGCGGATCCCGGTGGTCGGTTTGGGGAGCGCACGTACCTTCGATGTCGGGAATGCGGAGGCCGAGCGGGCGCCGCTCCGGGAGGTCATGCGCCGCTTCATCGCCGAAGGCGGACGGCTTATCGATACCTCGCCCATGTACGGGACCGCGGAAACGGTGATCGGCGACATCCTGGCCCGGGTGGACCATCCGGAGATGTTCTACGCTACCAAGGTCTGGACCGAGGGGCGGCAGGCCGGGGTGCGTCAGATGGAGACCTCCACCGAGCGCCTGCGCACCGACCCCATCGATCTCATGCAGGTACACAACCTGGTGGACTGGGACACCCATCTGGATACGCTGGAGCGCTGGAAGGCCGAGGGCCGGATCCGATACATCGGCATCACCCACTACGTGGCCTCCGCCTTCGACGATCTGGAGCGGATCATGCGTGAGCGGGACCTCGACTGGGTCCAGCTCCCCTACAACCTGGCCCAGCGGGGAGCGGCCGACCGGCTCCTGCCCCTGGCTGCTGACCGGGGCATCGCCGTCCTGGTCAACGTCCCCTTCGGCAACGGGGCCCTGTTCTCTCAGGTAAAGGGGCGGGATCTGCCCGGCTGGGCGGCCGAATTCGGGGCCCGTACCTGGGCCCAGTTCTTCCTCAAGTTCATCCTGGCCCGGCCGGAGGTGACCTGCGTCATCCCCGCCACCGGCGATCCCGAGCACGTGGTCGACAACGTCCGGGCGGGCAAAGGGGCCTTGCCGAGCCCCGAGCAGGCCCGGCGGATGGCCCGCCTCTGGGATGATCTTTAGGCCCTTTTAGGGGGCGAAATCGGGGAAGGTAAGCCGCAGGATGCGGTCGTCGCCTTCCCGAGGGCGGCCACGACCGTCTCGATTGCTGGTCAGGACGTACAGTGCGCCGTCGGGGCCGGTTACCGCATCCCGCAGCCGCCCGTATCGGCTCTCGCCGTTTTCGGCCCGGAACCAGCGCGCGATCGCCTCCACTCGATAGGCGCTCCCTTCCCCGACGGCCAGCTCGACGCGCAGCAGGGCCTCACTGCCCAGGGTGGCCACGAATAGCTCCCCCTGGTGGAAGGTCATGCCGGCTGGCGGGGTGGTGGTGTCCGGCCAGGCCACCAGGGGATCGGCGAAGTCCGCGCGCTCCGGGGCCCCCACCACCTTGGGCCAGCCGTAGTTGGCCCCCTTCTCGATGCGGTTGATCTCATCAAAGGCGCCGAAGCCCACCTCTCCGGAGGGTCCGTGCTCCGAGGCGAGCAGGGCCCCGGTTCGGGGATCCCAGACCAATCCCTGGGGATTGCGGTGGCCGAAGGAATAGATCGGTGAATCCGGGAAGGGGTTGTCCTCGGGGATGGCGCCGTCCGGGCCCACCCGCAGGATCTTGCCGCCGAGCGAGCTGCGGGACTGGGCCAGGTGGCGGCGAAAGGCCTCCCCGGCGGTGATGTAGAGGAGCCCGTCGGGACCAAAGGCGAGCCGGCCGCCATTGTGGAAGTGCCCACCCGGGAGCTTGTCCAGGATCACCTCATCCCGGACGGCCCTGTCCCCCTTGTGGTGTAGCCGCAGGACCCGGTTGTGGAGATCGCCCCCGGAGCGGTACGTGTGCATGACGTAGAGGTAGGGCGTCTCTGGGAACTCCGGGTGCAGGGCCAGCCCCATGAGTCCCCCCTCCCCGACATCTGCCACGGCGAGCTCCGCATAGGGCGTGTCCCGGAGCTTGCCGTCCCGGATGATCCGGATGGTGCCCCGGCGCTCGGTGACCAGGGCCCCGCCCCCGGGAAGGAAGGTCAGGTCCCACGGGACTTGCAGCCCGTCCACCCAGGTGGTTACCTCAACCTCCGGAGGCTCGGGGACATAGCGGTCGCTGGCCCCCTGGGGCTGGCTTCCCGTCTCGGCGCCGCAGCCCATCAAGGGGAGCGCCAGAAAGGCCCCGAGCAGGGCCATGCCTATTGTCCGTGGCCCGTAAGGGGACTCTCCCATCCCGCCCAATGCCCGCCTCTCCCTGCGCCCTTCGAGAACAATCGGCCCTCTAGTGTGGCCGAGGCCCGGGAGCTTCAAAAACCCTGTCTTCCCTGCGAGCGGGCCCGGTTGGCTTGACCACGCCCCGGTACCTGTCCAAACTCACTGGCCATCCTTCGTTTCCAGGTGGCCCGCGCAGGTCGCGGGCGAAACGGGAAGACCGGTCCATCCCCGGGAGGCTCGGGGAGAGTCCGGCGCTGCCCCCGCAACGGTAGGTGAGGTTCGGCGAGCCAAGGCCACTGCCCCGGTTCTGGGACGGGAAGGCGGCCGCCACTGCCCCTCAGGTTTGGGCTCCCCCAGGGCCTGCAACCGAGGGCGCACCTCGCAAGCCCGGAGACCGGCCTGGAAGCAACCCCAAAACGCGTCGCGCGGGGCGGCGCGGGGTCTCGGTCCCATCCTCCCGTTTCCCCGAAACCGATCCCCCCGAAGCGACTCGGTGCCGTTTCCCTCCCGACTAGGAAACCGGATGGTGAGTCCGCGAAGGGCCCTTTGGGCCGTTGGCTTCCTGGTATTCCTGCTCGGCCTTCCTCTGCCGGTCCCGGCCGCCAAGCTGGTGGGCGTGGTCTCGGAGCGCTCGGCCACTGTGGCAGTGGCCGGCGCCCACCGCTTCCTGGACCGCCACGACGGTCATGAGGTGGTGCTGCGCACGCCCGCCCAGCTCGCTGAGCGAACCGATAAGGAAGTGGCGGGACTTTGGGCCGATGCCCAGGCGGTGTACCTGGCGGGGGTATTCTGTGACACCGCGTCCCGGTTGCGCCGGCTGCTGGATCGCGCTCCGCCCCCCGAGGGCGCGCCAGTGCTCGCGGTGAGCAGCACTCGCTCGCTGGTGCGGGGTTCGCGCTTCGGAGGGGAACGGCCCCTGGCCGATCTGTCCGGGGAGGACCTGGAGGTGATCTCGGCCGATCCGGGGGCCGACGAGGATCCACTGAGATTCATGGAGGGAATGGCCGCCGAGCATCCCGAGCAGGCCGAGTGGCTGCGGGGACGTGCCTACTGGCGTGGCCGGGGGGCTGATAATGCGGCCCAGATGATGGCCTGGCTCCTGCGCCGCGGTGGCGCCGATGTGGTGGCGGAGCCCCCCCAGCCCGCGGCGCCTCTGCGCTTCTATCAAGGGGGCGAGGTGGTGGCCCCGGAAGGGCTGGACCTGCCCGAGGCGGAGCCGGCGGTGGCCGTGCTGGCCTACGACGACGGCGACCAGGCCGGCAAGCGCCGGGTCCTGGACTCGTTGTGCCGGGCCCTGGAGGATCGGGGAGCCGCCTGCTTCGCGGTATTGGCCCGCTGGGGCGAGGCGAGCAAACAGGCGGTCCAGCGCCTGGAGGAGGTGAGCCGATCGGCCGAGCTGGGCGCGGTGATCAGCCTGCAGGACTTCGTGATCGGGGGTGGCGAGGGCCGCGAAGCGGTCTCCCGCACCTTGAAGGAGCTCGATGTGCCGGTCCTGAAGGGGATCCGGCTCACCGAGCGCACCCGCCGCGAATGGCGGCTGTCCAGCGACGGGCTCCCCACCGATTCCGTCCATTACCGGATCTCCATGCCCGAGCTCCAGGGGCTCAGCCAGCCCCTGGTGGTGGCCGCCGCCGAGCCGGCCCGGACCGACCCCCGGACCGGGATCCGCTTCTCGCGCAGTGCCCCCCTGGCCGACGAGGTCGATTCCCTCGCCGAACGCGCCGCCAACTGGCTGGACCTGCGTCGCAAGGACAACGCCGACAAGCGACTGGCCCTGATCTACTACAACCACCCCCCGGGGCGGCACAACATCGGCGCGGACAACCTCGATGTCCCCGAGTCCCTGTTCCGGATCCTGCACCAGCTGAAGGACGCCGGATACCGCACCGGGGAGCTCCCCGATTCCCCGCAGGACCTGTTGGACCGGATGCAGCGCGAGGGAGTCAACCTGCCCGAGAATCGGGAGGAGCTTGAGCGCATGAGCCAGGCGGTGCGGACCCTGGAGCCGCAGCGCTACCGCCGGTGGCTCCAGGACCTGCCCGAGGCCCTGCGGGCGGAGATGTGGCGCGGTCCCCTGGGCTTCCTCCACGAGACCCTGAGATCGGCCATGGAGGCCGGCAAGCCGGGCCTGGGCCGGGATCTCCTGGAGCGGATGCACGGCGACCTGCGGCACTTCCTGGAGGGGGTGGAGGACCCCTCGGCTGGCCGGGCCCGGGACCTCCTGGAGCAGCTCAACACCGCCTACCAGGGCCTTCTGGAGGGCCAGGGCGAATGGGCGAAGGCCCGCAAGCTCGCCGACGCCCTCGGGGATACCGGGATCGAGGGCCTCCGCGGCTGGGGCGAGCCCCCGGGCCGGGTCATGGTCCACAACGGCGAGATCCTGCTGCCCGGTATGCGCTTCGGCAACATCTGGATCGGGCCGCAGCCCCCGCGTGGCTGGGAGGTGAACGAGGAGCTGCTGCACGCCAACCTGGCCTTCCCGCCGCCCCACCAGTACCTGGCCTACTACCAGTGGCTGCGCCGGGATTTCGGGGCCGACGCCCTGGTGCACGTGGGCCGGCACTCCACCTACGAGTTCCTGCCCCGCAAGCGGGTGGGCGTGGGCCCGAGCGACTACCCCCGCTGGATCGCC
>JAHEOG010000225.1 GCA_018609925.1 Gammaproteobacteria bacterium | reverse complement strand
GTGCAAGATTCCCCACTGCTGCCGCCCGTAGGCGTCTGGGCCGTGTCTCAGTCCCAGTGTGGCTGATCATCCTCTCAGACCAGCTACGGATCGTCGCCTTGGTGAGCCGTTACCCCACCAACCAGCTAATCCGACGCGGACCCCTCCCCCGGCGCGAGCGTGCCTCAGAGGCCCGCTTTCCCCCAGCCCCACTAGAGCCGGGACGTATGCGGGATTAACCCGGGTTTTCCCGGGGTATCCCCCACCGGAGGGCAGGTCATCCACGCGTTACTCACCCGTCCGCCACGCTACTAACCCCCGCAGGGGCCTTCGCGTCCGACTTGCATGTGTTAAGCCTGCCGCCAGCGTTCAATCTGAGCCAGGATCAAACTCTCCAGTTCATACCTCGCCGATCCCACCGGATCGGCCTAATCCTCGCTCAGCGCCCCGCCCAACGGCCAAAAAACCGCCTCACGACGGAGCCCACAACGCTTCCTCATCCCAGATTGTGAAAGAGCCTGACTTCCAAATTGGTAGCGGGGGCAGGATTTGAACCTGCGACCTTCGGGTTATGAGCCCGACGAGCTACCGGACTGCTCCACCCCGCAATCGATGTGGCTTTATTCTACGGGCCATGCATTCCCTGTCAAGGCCCGGCGGGCCGGCAAATCCGGGGACCTCCCCCGGGCGCCCCCTTCCCGCATCGCCGGCTCTGGGATAGGTTCTCCGCGGTGCCTTGGGACGGAGGTCTTCGACTTGACTCCGTTCGATAAGGACCGGTACCGGGATCTCGACTACCTGTTCGGGCTCATCGGCTACCGAGTGGATTACGCCGGCGAGCCCTACACGGTGCTCGATGTCCTGCCGGAGGGACCGCCGCTGGTCCTCCAGCACCGACACAAGCAAGCCATCCAGTCCGATCTCCCGGACCACCCCTACCGCCCGGCTCCGGCCACCCTGTGCCTAAGCAACTACGACGACAAGGGCCACCCCAACGAGCTCCTAAACCTCCTCCACCTGGAGGGAGCGGAGGCCAGCAACTGAGCCCGCCCGGGGACCTCAGCTGTTACGAGCGGTATCCGCCTCGATGATCGCCCGGGCCTCGGAGGCGCCCTTCCAGTCCCGGATCTCTGTCCACTTCCCGGGCTCCAGGTCCTTGTAGCGCTCGAAGAAGTGCTTGATGGCGTTGCGCAAGGCCTCGGAAAGTTCGGTAACCTCCTGGATCCCCACGTAATTGTTGTCCACCTTCTCGTGAGGCACAGCCAGGATCTTGGCGTCCACACCGTCCTCGTCCTCCATCTCGAGGACACCTACCGGGCGGCTGCGCAGGACGGAGCCCGGATAAACGGGCTCGCGGGACACCACTAGGACATCGGTGGGGTCCTCGTCCTCGGACAGGGTGTTGGGGACGAACCCGTAATTGAGGGGGTAGTACATGGGGGTGAACAGGAACCGGTCCACCTCCACCATCCCCGAGTCCTTGTCCAGCTCGTACTTGACGCTGGAACCCTGGGGAATCTCGATCACCACGTTGATGTCCGCAGGGGGTCCTTTGCCGGCTGGGACCTTGCTCAGATCCATCGCGCACTCCCTATAGGTTTTTCGTTGATCGTGGCTATTAGGGGTCTGGCCGGGCTCCCCCCTCGGCCCAGAGCCGATTGGCCCTTTCCAGGTCCTCGGGGGTATCCACTCCGACCCCGGGTGGCTCCGGGGAATCGATGACCCGTACCGCCACCCCGTTCTCGAGGGCCCGGAGCTGCTCCAGGCCTTCCCGGCGTTCCAGATCGGTCACCGGCCACTGCGAAAAGGTCCGCAGGAAACCGGCCCGGTAGGCGTACACGCCGATATGCAGGCGAAAGGAAACCGGCGGCGCCGGTCCTTCATCGGCCCGCGCGGCGGGATCCAGGCGCTCACGATCCCAAGGGATGGGGGCCCGTGAGAAATACAGGGCGTCGCCGTTACCCGCCAGCACCACCTTGACGGCGTGGGGATCCCAGATCCGGTCCGGATCCTGAAGGCGATGGGCAGCAGTGGCCATCCGCCGCTGCGGCTCCCGATCGAGGGCTTCGGCCACCCCCCGAAGGAGGCCCGGTGCCACGAAAGGTTCATCCCCCTGACAGTTCACCACGGCCGCTTCATCGTCCAGGTCCAGCATCGCCGCGGCTTGGGCGAGACGATCCGTGCCGGAGGGGCAAGCGCTGTCCGTCACCACGGCCTCCCCTCCGTGTCCACGGACCGATGCCACCACCTCCTCAGTGTCGGAGGCCACAACCACCCGGCCTGCCCCGCTGGCCCGGGCCCTTTCCAGCACCCGGACCACTAAGGGGACCCCCTGGATCTCGCGTAGGGGCTTCCCCGGAAGCCGGGAGGCCTGATAGCGGGCCGGGATCAGGACGGTGAAGCTCACCCGGGCCCTTCGCCCCCTTCCTCGAGGGACCGGGCCTCATCCGGGAGCATCACCGGGATGTCATCCCGGATGGGGTACTCCAGCTTGCACTTGTCGCAGATCAGGCCGTTCTTCTCCCGATTGAGGGAGATTTCCGCCTTGCACACCGGACAAACCAGGATATCCAACAGTTTGCGGTCCAGCACCTTGGCCATCCCCTGGGAGCATGAATCCCTAGGATACACCGGAGCCCGGACCGGGCGGCAACTGCCGAAGCAGACCTTCGAAGCCCGGGTGCAACCTGACCCCCACGCGGAGGAACCAGCCCGCCATCCCCATCTCGGCCAATTTGGGGGCATCCTTCTCCGTCGCCACCAGGGTGCCTGGCTCCGAGAAGTCCAGATCCCCCGCCCGAAAGACGTGATGATCGGGAAAGGGATGGGCCGTCACCCGCGCTCCCAGTTTCTGGAGCGTGTCGAAGAATCGCTCGGGTCGGGCGGTCCCGGCAACCGCTTGGACCTTCCGACCGGCCAGCCAATCCGGCTCCCGCCGCTGACCGGGCCGCTGGATCCCCTGCAGGCCCTCCGGAACCAGCTCCATCCGGTAGTCGCCCTTATGGCCACAAATCGCCCCCGAGCCGCTCACCACCAAGGCATGGGCAGCCTTCCGGGCGCCGGCCGGCTCGCGAAGGGGCCCGGCGGGCAGGCAGCGGCCGTTGCCAAGGCCCTGGTCGGGGTCCATCACGAGGATGGCCAGGTCTCGCGGCAGGGGGAGGTGCTGGAGCCCATCGTCGGCCACCACGCAGTCCGCCCCCAAATCGGCGGCCCGGCGGGCCGCCTCCACTCGATCGGCTGCCACCACGACGGGGATGGCGAGCCGGCGGGCGATCAGCACCGGCTCGTCCCCGGCCTCCCGAGCCGGGAGCACCCCGCCTTCCCCGCGAGAAACGACGCGCAGGCCGCGACCGGACCGGCCGTAGCCCCGGCTGACGACCCCCGGACGCCAGCCCAGCTCCTGGAGGGCCTCGCAGATCGCCACTACCAGCGGGGTTTTGCCCGTTCCGCCGACGGTCAGGTTGCCCACCACCACCACCGGGACGGGCACAGCACGGGGACGCAGCCAACCCGCCCGGTACAGTCGCCGACGCCCCGCCATTACGGAACCGTAAGCCAGACCCAGGGGAGCCAGGGCGGAGCTAGCCCAGCCGCCCTGCTGCCATTGACGCTGCAGCAGGGCCGCGAATCCCGAAACCCGGCCGCGCGAGGTGTGACTGCCCGCCGCACCTTTGCCGCCGGCCGCACCGGAGCCTTCGCCGCTCATCCCGTGCGCCCCGCCAGCCGGTCGGCCTCTTCGTCGAGGGCGTTCATGCGGGCCTCCAGGCCCCGCCGCGCCTCCTCCCGATCCGTTTCCGGGCCTACCCAATGGGGTGAACCCCAGCAGTAGACGCCTCGCGTTAGGGGGCGGGGAACCAGGAAGCGGTCCCAGCTGGTCAGCCGCCAGCCGCCCCGGGTGCTGTAGGTGACGGGCAGGATGGGGTAGCCGCTGCGCCGGGCCAGATCCACGACGCCGGGCTGAACCTGGCAGGCCGGTCCTTGGGGACCATCCGGGGTGAAGGCGAGGTCGCCGCCCTCTCCCATTCGCCGGATCAGCGCCCGCAAGCCCCGGAGGGCCCCCTTACGCGTGGAGCCGCGCACCGCACCGAAGCCAAACCGGCCGATGGTACGGGCGATGAGCTCGCCGTCACCGTGATCGCTGATCAGGACATCCACCTGGCGCCGTCCCCATCGCCAGTACGCCACGGGGATCAACAGCAGGCGACCGTGCCAGAAGGCCAGGATGACCGGCTGGGTTCCCGAAAGCAGGACCCGGGTCTCGCCGGGGGCTACCGTCCACCACCGCACCGAGCGCCCCAGCAAACGAATCCACCCAGCGGCCAATAGGGCAGCCGCAGCCAGCGGCCATGTCCGTCGCTTCATCCCGTGCCCGCCCGGGGCGCTTCCGAGTCGGAAAGCTGGCCGGCCCAGAGCCGGGCGTAGGTCCCGCTGCGCTCCAAGAGCTCCTCGTGGGTGCCGAGCTCCACGATCCGGCCTTCCTCCATGACCGCGATGGCATCGGCCCGATGCACCGTGGCCAGCCGGTGGGCGATGACCAGAGTGGTTCGGTCCCGCATGAGGCGATCCAGCCCCTCCTGGACCAGGCGCTCCGACATCGGATCCAGGCTGGAGGTGGCTTCGTCCAGGATAAGGATGGGGGCATCCCGCAGCAGGGCCCGGGCAATGGCGATGCGCTGGCGCTGTCCCCCGGACAGACGGACCCCGCCCTCGCCCACATCGTGGTCCAGCCCCCCTTCCAGGTAGCCGACGAACTCCATCACCCCCGCCGCGTGGGCGGCATCCTCCACCTCCTCCCGGGTTACCTCGGGGCGGCCGTAGGCGATGTTGTTGGCGAGGGTGTCGCGGAACAGGACCACTTCCTGGCTAACGGTAGCGATCTGGGCCCGCAGGGAGGCCAGAGTAAGCTCCTGGATATCGATGCGATCGAGCTGGATGCGTCCGGCGTCGGGGCGGTAGAACCGGGGGACCAGATTGACCAAGGTTGATTTCCCCGCCCCGGAGGGACCCACCAGGGCCACCACCTGGCCCGCGGCGACCTCCAGATCGATGCCACGCAAGACCGGCTGATCGGGCTGATAGCCGAACCACACGCCCTCCAGGCTAACCTCCCCGCGCGCCCGCTGGATCACCCGAG
>JAHEOG010000224.1 GCA_018609925.1 Gammaproteobacteria bacterium | reverse complement strand
GATCTGGATCCCCCGGGCGTCCAACCGGTAGACCTTGTCCACGAAGGGATAGCGGACCCCGAGCTCTGCCACCCTGCGCTCGAGGGCCCGGGACTCGCCGGAGGATCCGTCTTCGGCGATCCCCTGAAGGAGGGACCCCAACAGGTGGTCGAGGGCGCTCCGGTGCTCCTGGTAGCGCTCCATGAGCTGGACGTAGGTCATGTGGCTCATATCGCTCTGCCCTTTGGGTGGCCCGGTCCGCCATGCTGCAATCACGGTGCCAGTAGCTTACCCCCGGGCTGGTGTTCCAGCGAGCGCATCTACCCGGGCCGGGCTCCTCCCGGATCCAGGCCCGGTGCGATAGAATGAGGCGTCCCCTCGCGTCGCGTGCACCAAATTGGTGCGGGCGAGGGGGCTCCGTGCCCGCTTTCAAATCACTCGATTGGGTGTTTCATGGCCCTCATCGTGCAGAAATTCGGTGGCACCTCCCTGGGCAACGGGGAGCGGATCCAGCGGGCCGCCGAACGGGTGGCCGCCGAGCGCCGGCAGGGCAACGAGGTCGTGGTGGTGGTCTCCGCGATGGGCGGGGAAACGGACCGCTTGCTGGGCCTGGCGGGGGAGCTGAGCGAGCGCCCGCCGCCGCGGGAGAGGGACCAGCTCCTGGCAACCGGTGAGCAGGTGACCATCAGCCTCATGGCCATGGCCCTGCGCGAGCTGGGGCAGGGGGCGCGCTCCTTTACCGGGGCCCAGGTGCCCATCCGGACGGATACGGCCTATGGCCGGGCGCGGATCGTCGAGATCGAGCAAGAGGCCCTGCGGTCCTGCCTGGACGAGGGCAGCGTACCCGTTGTGGCCGGCTTCCAGGGGGTGGCGCCGGAAGGTGATGTCACCACCCTCGGTCGCGGCGGCTCGGATACCACCGCCGTGGCCCTGGCCGCCGCTATGGAAGCCGAGGAATGCCACATCTATACTGACGTGGACGGGGTGTACACCACGGATCCGCGGATCGTGCCCGAGGCCCGTCGGCTGGGACGGATTACCTTCGAGGAAATGATCGAGCTCGCTAGCCTGGGCACCAAGGTCCTGCAGATCCGCGCCGTCGAGTTCGCCGGCAAGTACGGGGTGCCGGTGCGGATCCGGTCCGCCTTCGAGGAAGGCCCGGGAACCCTGATCACGGTGGAGGACGCGGCCATGGAGAAGGCGCTGGTTTCCGGTATCGCCCACAACGAGGACGAGGCCAAGGTCACCATCATCGGCGTGCCGGACCGGCCGGGCATCGCCCACGCCGTCGTGGGGGCGGTTTCCCAGGAGAACGTCAACGTCGACATGATCATCCAGAACCAGGGCGAGCACGGCAAGACGGATTTCACCTTCACCGTGCCGCGCTCCGATTACCGCCTGGTCATGGATCTGCTGGAGCCCGTCTGCCGGGAGATCGAGGCCGAGGCCCTTACCGGCAGCGAGCGCATCGCCAAGATCTCGGTGGTGGGGGTGGGGATGCGCAACCACGCCGGGGTGGCCGATCTCATGTTCGAGACCCTCTCCCGTGAGGGCATCAACATCCAGATGATCGCCACTTCCGAGATCAAGATCTCGGTTGTGGTGGACCAGAAGTACGCCGAGCTGGCCGTGCGGTCCCTGCACGAGGCCTTCGAGCTGGACAAGCCGATCTCCGACCGGAATCACATCCACTGAAAAGTGGTCAGTGGGCAGTAGACAGTAGACAGTAGGCAGCGGGCAGCGGGCAGCCGGCAGCCGGAGTCGGCTCAGCAATGCGGCGAATCGGCCCTTCTAGGGAACAGGAAGCGAGTACTGGTGGCGGATAATTCGGTCGAGATCTTCGATACCACCCTGCGCGACGGGGGCCAGTCCGAGGCCGTCAGCTTCTCCGTCGAGGACAAGCTGCACCTCGCCGAGGCCCTCGACCACCTGGGAGTGGACTTCATCGAGGGCGGCTGGCCCGGGGCCAACCCCCGCGACGACGCCTTCTTCGAGGCGCGCGGGCGCGCCCGGCTCGACCACGCCCGGGTGCTGGCCTTCGGCTCCACCATGCGCAGCGGCAACCGCCCCGAGGACGACCCCGTCCTGACCGGGCTGGTGGGGGCGGGGCCCGACGGCGCCGTCGTCTTCGGCAAGGCCTGGGACCTGCACGTGGAGGTGAGCCTGGGGGTGACCCAGGAGGAGAACCTGGCCCTGGTCCGGGACTCGGTGGCCTTCCTCAAGGACCAGCTGGGCCTGGTGCTGTTCGACGCCGAACACTTCTTCGACGGCTATCGCGCCAATCCCGACTACGCCCTGGCGGTGCTGGACGCCGCCGCCGAGGCCGGCGCCGACCGCCTGGTGCTGTGCGATACCAACGGCGGCTCCCTGCCGACGCAGGTCCGCGAGGGGGTGGCCGCCGCCCGCCAGCGCCGGCCCGAGGCCGTCATCGGCATCCACTGCCACAACGACGGCGGCCTGGCCACGGCCAATACCATCGCCGCTGTCGAGGCTGGCGCCCGCCACGTCCAGGGGACCATCAACGGCCTCGGCGAGCGCTGTGGTAACGCCGATCTGACGGCGGTGCTGCCCAATCTGATCCTCAAGCTGGGCTTCCGCGGCACCCGGCTGGGTCCGGAGGGGCTGGAGCGCCTGACCGCTACCTCCCGATTGGTTGACGAGCTGGCCAACCGCAATCCGCTGAACAACCAGCCCTTCGTCGGGGCCTCGGCCTTCGCCCACAAGGGCGGCGTCCACGTCTCCGCCGTGCGCAAGGACGCCCGTACCTACGAGCACATCCACCCGGAGGCGGTGGGCAACATCCGGCGCATCCTGGTCTCCGACCAGTCGGGGAAGTCCAACATCGTCCACAAGCTCCAGGAGCTGGGGCTGCTGGAGGCCATCGGCTCCGACGAGGACGCCGTTGGCCAGGTGGTGGAGCGGGTCAAGGACCTGGAGCACCACGGGTACCAGTTCGAGGGAGCGGACGCCTCCTTCGAGCTGGTGGTTCGCCGCGTCCTCGGCGACCTCCCCGAGTACTTCCGGCTGGTGGGCTTCCGCGTCCTGGACGCTAAGCGCCACGCCGGCGAGGCCCCGGAGAGCGAGGCCACGGTCATGGTGGAGGTGGCCGGCGAGCGGGCCCACACCGCCGGTACCGGCGATGGACCCGTCAACGCCCTGGACAACGCCTTGCGCAAGGCCCTGGTGGGGTTCTATCCCGAGCTGGAGGGGATGGACCTCCTGGACTTCAAGGTCCGGGTGGTCTCCGCCGGCGGAGGCACCGATGCCACCGTGCGTGTCCTCATCGAGTCCGGCGACGGTCAGGGCTACTGGGGCACCGTCGGGGTCTCCTACAACGTCATCGAGGCGTCCTACCAGGCCCTGGTGGACGCCGTCGTCTACAAGCTGGTCCGCGACGGCCGCCAGGGGCAGGGCGGCGGCCACACCGTGGCCCTGGCCTCCCCCGCCACAGCCCACCTCGACAAGCCCTGGTAGCGACCGCGTCCGGACCCGTTCGCGGGGCTGGCACCGGGGCTGGCGATAGGGCCATAATCCCCCGCCGAGGCTCGGCGAGACCGGGCCGTTGCCCCCTGCCGCGTCAGCCGCGGTGGGCGTCCATTCCTCTTCCAGGTGCCGGGAGCGTGCCATGTCCGATGAGACGCTGGAATCGGTGCTCAGCGAGCAGCGGATCTTTCCGGTTCCCGACTCTTTCGCGGGGCGGGCCCGGATCTCGGGGATGGAGCAGTACCGCGAGATGGTCCGCCGTGCCGAGGCGGATTACGAGGGCTTCTGGGCGGAGCAGGCCCGGGCTGAGCTGGACTGGGAGACCCCCTTCAGCGAGGTCCTGGACGAATCCCGCCCGCCGTTCTACCGGTGGTTCGCCGACGGCCGCCTCAACGTCAGCTACAACTGCCTCGATCGCCACATCGAGGCCGGGGCGGGGGACCGGCCCGCCATCCGGTGGGAGGGCGAGCCGGGCGATACCCGGACGCTCACCTACCGCGAGCTGCGCGACGAGGCGGCCCGGCTCGGCAACGCCCTGAAGTCGTACGGGGTGGCCAAGGGCGACCGGGTGGTCATCTACATGCCCATGGTCCCCGAGGCCGTGGTGGCCATGCAGGCCTGCGCCCGGATCGGGGCGACCCACTCGGTGGTCTTCGGGGGCTTCTCCGCGGAGGCCCTCAAGGACCGCATCGAGGACGCCGAAGCCAAGGTGGTGATCAGCGCCGACGGCGGCATCCGGGGGGGCAAGACCATCGACCTCAAGGCCAACGTCGACCGGGCGCTGGGCGAGGGCTGTCCCACGGTGGAGCGGGTGGTGGTCCTCCAGCGGGCGGAGAACCCCATCGACTGGGTGGCGGGCCGCGACATCTGGCTGCGCGAGATCATGGCCGAGGAGTCGGCCGACTGCCCGCCGGAGCCCGTCGAGGCCGAGCATCCCCTCTACATCCTCTACACCTCCGGTTCCACCGGCAAGCCCAAGGGGGTGGTGCACTCCAGTGCGGGCTACCTCCTCGGCGCCATTGTCTCCATGAAGTGGGTCTTCGACATCCGGCCCGAGGAAGACGTCTTCTGGTGCACCGCCGATGTCGGCTGGGTGACCGGCCATACCTACATCGCCTACGGCCCCACCGCTGTCGGTGCCACACAGGTTATGTACGAGGGCGCTCCCACCGTCCCTCAGCCCGATCGCCTGTGGGCGATCGCCGAGCGTACCGGCACCACCGTGTTCTATACTGCCCCCACCGCCATTCGAGCCCTGATGAAGCAGGGCGAGGAATGGCCGGCCAAGCACGACCTGTCCGCCCTGCGGCTCTTGGGCACGGTGGGCGAGCCCATCAACCCCGAGGCCTGGATGTGGTACTACCGGGTCATCGGCGGCGAGCGCTGCCCCATCGTCGACACCTGGTGGCAGACCGAGACCGTGGCCCACATGATCGCCCCGCTGCCCGGGGCCACCCCCCTGAAGCCCGGCTCCTGCACCCTGCCCCTGCCCGGGATCCAGGCCGACGTCGTGGATGAGCAGGGCGATTCCGTGCCGCCGGGCTCGGGCGAGGGTGGCCTGCTGGTGGTGCGCCGGCCGTGGCCGTTCATGCTGCGCACGGTCTGGGGCAACGAGCAGCGCTTCATCGACACCTACTGGAGCTACTTCCCCGACCAGTACCTCTACCTGTCCGAGGACCAGGCCAGTCGCGACGACGACGGCTATTTCTGGATCCTCGGGCGCATGGACGACGTCATCAACGTCTCCGGGCACCGGCTGGGGACCATGGAGATCGAGTCGGCGCTGGTTTCCCATCCGGAGGTGGCCGAGGCGGCGGTGGTCGGCCGCCCCGACGACGTCAAGGGCACCGCCGTCTATGCCTTCGTTATCCTGCGGGCGGGGCGCGAGGGCTACGACCTGGACGAGCTGCGCCGCCATCTTCGGGAGCACGTCACCGGGGAGATCGGCTCCTTCGCCAAGCCCGAGGAGATCCGCTTCGCCGAAGGCCTGCCCAAGACCCGCTCGGGGAAGATCATGCGCCGGCTCCTGCGGAGCATCGCCTGCGGCGAGGAGATCACCCAGGATACCTCCACTCTGGAGGACGAGGAGGTGGTGCGCCAGCTCCAGGGCCGCGCCTAACCCCCTGATTCCGCGGGATCCGGCTCCTTCCGGGACGGTAAGGGCAGGGGGTCTGCCACCATGGGCCACGCCAAGGACGAAGCCGGCACCGCCCAGCGCCTGTTCTTCGCCCTGTGGCCGCCGCAGGGGATCCAGGAGGAGCTGGCCCGGCGGACGCGGGGGGTCCTGCAGGGCCGTCCGGCCCGGCCCGTACCGGCCGAGAGGATCCACCTGACCCTGGCCTTCCTGGGGGAGGTGGACCCGGCCACCCGGGAGCGGGCCGAGGCCATGGCCGGCCGGATCCCCGGCGAGGCCTTCACCCTGAGCCTTGACCGCGTGGGCTGCTGGCCGCGCAAGGCCCTGCTCTGGGCCGCCCCCGCGCACCCGCCGCCGGCCCTGGAGGACCTGGCCGGCGCCCTCAGGGAAGGACTGGCCGCCGAGTGCGGCCTCCCCCGGGAGCGCCGGTCCTTCCGGCCCCACCTGACCCTGGCCCGCAAGGCCCCCAAGCTGCCGCCCCGGATGGTGATCGAGCCGGTGACGTGGGCGGTGGAGCGCTTCGCCCTGGTGGCCTCGG
>JAHEOG010000223.1 GCA_018609925.1 Gammaproteobacteria bacterium | reverse complement strand
GAGCGGGAAGGGCGGTTCCCAGGGACTCCGGAGGGGAGCCCTTGGCTTTCCCGGGCGGCCCCCCGTAGGATTACCTGTGGTACCTGGTCCCGGGCGCGGGTCTTCCCCGTCTTCCCGTAGCCGTTGGCGCAATTCACTCCCTACGGATGGGTATGGCACAGCAAACCGATCCCGAAGACGCTCTGGGCCAGTTCCGGGCCCTGCTGCGACACCATCCCCGACTATTCCAGGATCATCCGGAGCTCCTCGAGGAGCTGGAGCTGGGCCCCGGGGAGGAAGCCACAGTGGTTGGTCTGGAGCACGCCCGGGGCCGGCGGCTGGAGCGCCGGATTCAGGAGCTGGAGGCCGAGCTGGGGGGCTTGGTCGAGACCGCGCGCGAGAACGACCGCCTCGCCTGCCATCTCCACCGCCTGACGGTGGAGCTCCTGGGTTGCCAAGACGGCGAGGAGCTGATCCAGACGCTGGTGGAGGGGGTCCAGACCAACTTCCAGGTGGACGCCGTCGGGCTGCGCCTGGCCCGGGAATGGTTCGCCGGCGACCTGGACGAGGGCTTTTTGGCCCCGCAGCTCTGGATCCAGCGGCGCTTCGTGACCACCGATACCGTGGCGCTCGGCCCCGCCACCGACCCGGAAACGGTGGGTGCTCTTTACGGCGAGGTCCAACCGCCGGTGGAATCCCATGCCCTACTGCCGCTGCGCCAGGGCAGTCAGCTCTTCGGCCTGATGGGCCTAGCCAGCCAGGACGCCCAGCGCTACGCCCCCGACCGGGGTACGACCTACCTGGAGCGCCTGGCGGAGCTCACCGGGGCGCTGCTCTCGCGCTACCTCCGGGTGTAGGCGGGCGCCGTGGCGAAGGATCCCCTGGCGGCCTTCCTTGCCCACCTCGCCGAGGAGCGGGGCCTGTCCGCCCGTACCGTTGCCGCCTATCGCCGGGACCTGGAAGGCTTCCGGTCCTTCCTGGGCGATCTACCCTGGCCTGAGGTGGGTGGCAGGGAGATCCGGGGCCATGTGGCCGATCTCCACCGCCGAGGGCTATCGGCACGCAGCATCCAGCGCGCCTTGGCGGCGCTGCGCACCTTCTACCGCTACCTGATCCGGGAGGGTCGCGTGGCTGCCAATCCGGCGGAGGGCGTGCCCGCCCCCCGCCACCGCCGGGCCCTGCCCCGCACCTTGGCGCCGGATCAGGCGGAGGCCCTGTTCCAAGGCCCGGTGGAAGGGTTCGAGGGGCTCCGCGACCGGGCCCTGCTGGAGCTGCTGTACTCCAGCGGCCTGCGGGTCTCCGAGGCCACCGGGCTGGACCTGGGGCACCTGGATCTCGGCGAGCACCAGGCCATGGTCACCGGCAAGGGGAGCAAGCAGCGCCTGGTGCCCATCGGAGGCAAGGCGGTGGAGGCGCTTCGCGCCTACCTGGCCGCCCGGGAGGGTCGGATCCGTGCCGGGGAGCAGGCCGTCTTCGTCACCCGGCGCGGCCGGCGCATGTCGGTCCGGGCCATGCAGGACCGGGTGCGCCGGCTCTCCGCCGGCGCGGCCTCCCCGCATACCCTGCGCCACAGCTGCGCCAGTCACCTGCTGGAGAGCTCCGGCAACCTGCGGGCGGTCCAGGAGCTGCTCGGCCATGCCAACCTCGCCACGACCCAGATCTACACCCACCTCGACGCCCAGCACCTCGCGGCCGTCTACGATGCCGCCCATCCCCGGGCCCGGCGCCAATCCGCCGACTCGGGCTCCGACACTGACAGTGAGGACTGACCCACGAGTGGCTATAATGGAGGCCCCGTGGGTCTTTCCCGCCCCCATTCCCCAGCAGAAAGATCTCCGGGCATGGTGGATTCCGTAGGCACAACCATCCTCTCCGTTCGGCGGGGCCGCAAGGTGGCCATGGGCGGCGACGGCCAGGTCACTTTGGGCGAGACGGTGATGAAGGCCAACGCTGTCAAGGTCCGGCGCATGTACCACGAAAGGGTCCTGGCGGGCTTTGCCGGCTCCACTGCCGACGCTTTCACCCTGTTCGAGCGCTTCGAGGGCAAGCTCGACGCCCACGGCGGCAACCTCAAGCGGGCGGCGGTGGAGCTGGCCAAGGACTGGCGCACCGACCGTGCCCTGCGCCGGCTGGAGGCGCTGCTGGCGGTGGCCGATGCGGAGTCCTCGCTGATCCTGTCCGGCAACGGCGACGTCATCGAGCCGGAGGCCGGGCTTATCGCCATCGGTAGCGGCGGGCCCTATGCCCAGGCAAGCGCGCGCGCCCTTTCCGAGCACACCGACATGGATCCGGTGGACATCGTCCACCACGGGCTCAACATCGCCGCCGAGATCTGTATCTACACCAACGCCAACCGCACCGTGGAGGTGCTGGAAGGCGGGGACTGAATGACCGAGCTAACGCCCCCCGAGATCGTCCGCGAGCTGGACAAGTTCATCGTCGGCCAGCGCGAGGCCAAGCGCGCAGTGGCGGTGGCCCTGCGCAACCGCTGGCGCCGTAGCCGGCTCGATCCGGAGCTGGCCGAAGAGGTCACCCCTAAAAACATCCTCATGATCGGGCCCACCGGCGTCGGCAAGACCGAGATCGCCCGCCGCCTGGCCACCCTAGCCGGTGCCCCTTTTCTCAAGGTGGAGGCCACCAAGTTCACTGAGGTGGGCTACACGGGCCGGGACGTGGAGTCCATGGTGCGCGACCTCACCGAGCAGGCGGTGCAGATGGTGCGCGAGGAGGCCAAGGAGGGCGTTCGCCGCCGCGCCGAGGACGCCGCCGAGGAGCAGCTGCTTGAAATCCTGCTGCCCTCCCGCGAGGAGGGCGAAGCCAAGGAGACCGAAACCCGCCAAAAGTTCCGCAAGATGCTGCGCGAGGGCCAGCTCGACGAGCGGGAGGTGGAGATCGAGGTGGCGGAAAGCGGCTCCCGGTACCAGATGATGGTGCCCCAGGGCATGGAGGAGATGGGCTCCCAGCTCCAGGAGATGCTGCAGGGCCTCGGCGGCGGGCGCACCAAGACCCGCAAGGTCACGGTCAAGGAGGCCTTCGGTCTCCTCACCGACCAGGAGGCCGCCAAGCTGGTGGACGAGGAGGACATCCGCGAGCGCGCCCTCAAGCGGGTGGCCAACCACGGCATCCTGTTCATCGACGAGCTGGACAAGGTGGCCGGTTCCAGCCAGGGGGGCGGCGGTGGCAGCCCCGACGTCTCCCGGGAAGGCGTGCAGCGGGACCTGCTTCCCCTGGTGGAGGGCTCCACCGTCTCCACCAAGCACGGCATGGTGGACACCGACCACATCCTGTTCATCGGCTCGGGGGCGTTCCACTTCGCCAAGCCCTCCGACCTGATCCCGGAGCTCCAGGGCCGGCTGCCCATCCGCGTGGAGCTGGAGGCCCTGGGGACCGAGGACTTTGTCCGCATCCTGACCGAGCCCCAGGCCGCCCTGACCCGTCAGCACCAGGCCCTGTTGGAGGCCGAGGGCGTGACCCTGGAGTTCCCGGAGGACGGCCTCCGGCGCATCGCCGAGATTGCCTTCGAGGTCAACGAGCGCACCGAGAACATCGGCGCCCGACGCCTGCACACGGTCATGGAGCGCCTCCTGGAGAAGGTCTCCTTCGAGGCCGCCGACCGCCAGGGGGAGATCGT
>JAHEOG010000222.1 GCA_018609925.1 Gammaproteobacteria bacterium | reverse complement strand
GGCCACGGCGGGCTCTGCTACATCGGGATCGATGTGGGAACCGGGGGGGTTCGGGCGTGCGCCCTGGACCCTTCCGGGAGAGCCATCAGGGAGGTCCGGCGGGAGCTGCCCGCGTCCAGGGAGGAAGGGGAGCGACGCGAGCAGGATCCCGAGGACTGGTGGCGCGGTCTGCAAGGCGCCGTGGCGGAGCTTGCCCGCCGCTGTAACGAAAGGGAGGTGGCCGGACTGGCCGTGGACGGGACCTCGGGATCGATCCTCCTGGCCGATGCGGAAGGGATCCCCCTGGGACCGGCGCTGCTCTACCACGATGGACGTGCCCGGGAAGAGGCCCGGGAGATCGCCGAGGTTGCCCCCCGCGAGAGCGGCGCCCATGGCACCGGGGGAAGCCTTGCCAAGGCGCTCTATCTTCTCCGTCAGGCCGATTCGGAGAAAGCGGGGCATGCCCTGCACCCGGCCGACTGGCTTACCGGCCGGCTGATCCAAAGCTTCGGGATCAGCGACGAGAACAACGCCCTGAAGCTGGGCTACGATCCGGTGGCCCGCTGTTGGCCCGATTGGGTGAGGGACCTGCTTCCCCCCAACCTGCTGCCCCGCGTAGCTCCCCCCGGGAGCTTGGTGGGGGCATTGGCCTCCGGTCCGGCCCGGGCCATGGGTCTGGCTCCGGGTACGCCCGTGCGAGCCGGGACCACCGACAGCGTCGCCGCCTACCTGGCCACGGGGGCGGCCGGGCGAGGCGAGGCGGTGACGGTCCTCGGCTCCACCCTGGCCCTGAAGGTCCTGGGAGCGGAGCCGGTCTTCGCCCCGGAGTTCGGGGTCTACAGCCACCGTCTGGGCGATCGCTGGCTGGCCGGAGGGGCCTCGAACAGTGGCGGCGCGGTCCTGCTGCAGGAGTTCTCCGAGGCCGAATTGGAGGCCCTGACCCCCGAGCTGCGGCCCGAGGAGCCCACGGGGTTGGACTATCTGCCGCTGCCGGGGGTGGGGGAGCGCTTCCCCGACAACGATCCCACCCTGCGGCCCCGACTGGAGCCCCGTCCCGCCAGCCGGGCTGCGCTGCTGCAGGGCATGCTGGAGGGCATCGCGGCTATCGAGGCCCGGGGCTACCGCCGCCTGGCCGAGCTGGGGGCTCCTTATCCGAGCAGCGTGCGAACGGCCGGGGGAGGGGCCCGCAATCCCGCCTGGACCCGCATCCGCGAGCGGCTCCTCGGGGTCCCGGTGACCGAGGCTCCGGCGGTCGAGGCTTGCCAGGGAGCCGCCCGGCTGGCCGGCGCTGGCGACCTACCGGACGGGGTCCTCGGCTAGCGCTCCAAGGCCAGCCCTCGCAGGAAGGTATCGGCCGCGCCCCAGGCGGCTTCCCAGTTGAGCTCCTGGGTGCGTCCGGAGGCCTTGCGGGGGGCGAGGTCGTGGTTGCCGTCCGGGACCCAATTGAAGCGGATGGCGGAAGCAAGGGGGTAGGCGGCCACCTCGTCACGGTGGCCGAAGGGATCCCGCTCCCCCTGGATGAACAGGGCCGGGGTGGTCAGCTCGCGGAGGTGCTCGATGCGCGTGCGCTCAGGCTTTCCCGGGGGATGGAAGGGATAGCCGAATGCCATCAGGCCCTCGCTTCCGGCGGCCTCGGCCTCCATGCTGGCGATGCGGCCCCCGAGGGACTTGCCGGCCAGGACCACCCCCCTCGCACCTTGCTTCTGGATGACGGAGCGGAAGGCCTCGCGCAGGACCTCCTGCCGATCGGGGGGCCGTTTCCGTCCGTCCTCCCGTCGCCGGGCCATGTATGGGAACTCGAAGCGGGTCACCCGCCAGCCCCGGTCCCCCAGACCGTTGGCGGCGGCCTCCATGAAGGGGGAGTCCATCGGGGCGCCTGCGCCGTGGGCCATGATCACCTGGAGGGGGGCATCCTCTGGGCCCGTGGTCAGCGTTGGGATGGGCTCCGAGGGTGCCTTCATCCGCCGATGTGGGACATTTCCACCTTGCGCTGGGCGGCGGTCTCCGCCGAGCGCAGCTCCGAGTAGCGGTCCGTGCGCCCACCCCAGATGGTGCGGATGCGCTCGGCCAGGGGCTCGTCGCTGTCCTCGGCCAGGAGGGGGCGAAGGTCGTGGCCGCGGGCGGCGAAAAGGCAGGTGAACAGCTCCCCTTTGGCGGAGAGGCGGGCCCGTGGGCAGGTGCCGCAGAAGGGCTCGGTGACCGAGCTGATGATCCCGATCTCACCGCCGCCGTCGCGGTAGCGGTAGCGGTTGGCCACCTCCCCCGTGTAGTGCGGGTCCAGGGGGTCCAGGGGCCAAACCGAGGCCACCGTGTCCCGGATCTCCGCGGCCGGGACGACATCGTCCATGCGCCAGCCGTTGCTGTTGCCCACGTCCATGTACTCGATGAAGCGCAGGATATGGCCCGAGCCCCGGAAATGCTCCGCCATGGGCAGGATCTGGTCCTCGTTGAGCCCGCGCTGGACCACCATGTTGACCTTGATGGGGTGAAGGTCGCCTTCGGCGGCGGCCTGGATCCCTTCGAGCACCCGCTCCACGGGGTAATCGACGTCGTTGATCCGCCGGAAGGACCCGTCCTCGATGGCGTCCAGGCTGATGGTGACCCGGTCCAGGCCGGCCGAGCGGAGGAGACGGACCTTCTCCAGGGTCAGGAGGCTGGCATTGGTGGTCAGGGTGATGTCCTGGATGCCCGGGATTCCCGCCAGACCCTCAACGAGGCGCTCGATCTGGTTGCGGACCAGGGGCTCGCCCCCGGTGAGCCGGATCTTTTCGATCCCTTCCGCGGCGAACACGCGGGCCAGCCGGGTTATCTCCTCGAAGGAGAGGATCTCCGATTTGGGCAGGAAGGCGTGCTCGGAGCCGAAGACCTCTTTCGGCATGCAATACACGCAGCGGAAGTTGCACCGGTCGGTGACCGAGATGCGCAGATCGCGCAGGGGACGATTGAGGGTGTCGTTTGGAGCGGTCATGGCTGACTGGTGGCCTTTCCGGCGTTGGCCCGAGGTTACCATCGCAATGGGGCCGGGCCCTTCCCCGAGTGGGAAATCTTAACAAGGCCCCGGGTTCCCCTGCAGTGCTTCGAGAGCCGAGGGGAAGGCCGTCGCCGGTTCCGGCGGATGGTTCGCGCCGAAAAGAAGGCGGGGGATTCCCCCCGCCTGGAGCCATCCCCGAACAGGGATTGCCACGCGCTCAGTGCTGCACCTTGATCTTCTTGGCCTTGGCCCGCTCCGCCTTGGGGATGGTGATCTGGAGCACCCCGCTGTTGTAGCGGGCCTTTACCTGGTCGGCATCGGCGCTCTCGGGGAGGTGGAAGGTCCGGATGAACGCACCGTAGACCCGCTCACTGCGCTTGAGGCCACCTGTGGCCTCGCCGACCTCCCTTTCCTGGGATCGCTCACCCCGGATGGTCAGGGTGTCCCCTTCCAGGGAGACATCGACGTTGTTGGGATCCACTCCCGGGACATCGGCATCGATGACGTACTTCTCGTTGTCCTCGCGGACATCAACGGGGGGAATCCAATCCCCGCCAAGCACGCTGCTGGGCCCTTCCGGCTCCTGTAGGCGGTCGGCAAAGAGCCGGTTCATCTCGTTCTGGAGATCGGTGAGGTTGCGCCAGGGATCGTAGCGTACCAGTGCCATAGGCCACCTCCTTTGTAGCTTGTGAAAAAGGAACCGGCTGACACCGGGCTATGCCAAGTCCTGACAAGGATCTGGGGCCCCTGGTCCCGGGTTTCAAGGCCCTCCATTAGGGGCTCCACCCCGGGGCTGGCTCTTTGGCCCGGCCTGCCCTTGTACTAGGGGGTGGCGCTGTGAAGGCTAGCCGTAGCGGCGCATCTGGCCCACCACGATCCCCTGGATGGCTACCCGCTCCGGGGTGTAGTGCTGGGGCCGGTAGGCGGTGTTTGCCGGATGCAGGGTGACGCCCTGAGGCGTTTGCTCGATGCGCTTCAGGGTGGCTTCCTCGCCGTCGATCAGGGCCACAACAAGCTCGCCGTTGGCGGCGCTCTCGCGGCCCTCAACCACCACCCAATCGCCGTCGAGGATGCCTTCGTCGGCCATAGAATCGCCCTCCACCTGGAGCACGTAGCAGGGCCCTGCCGACCGGAGCTCGGGAGGCACCTCCAGCGATTCCGGCTGGGCGATGGCCTCGATGGGCTGACCCGCGGCGATGCGGCCCATCAAAGGCAGCCCCGGGTCCCGGTCCGGCTCGTTCTCCGTTAGCCGGATCCCCCGCTTCCGTCCCTCCATGGGGGCTACCAGGCCGGCATCAACCAGTGCCTGGATATGACGGTGCAGGCTGCCCCGGGAGCGCATCCCTAGGGCAGCGGCCAGCTCGTCGAGGGTGGGGGGCTCCTCGTCGACATGGGCCACGAGATAATCGTAGATCTCCCGCTGGCGGCGGGTCAGGGGCTCGGGCATGGCAAATTCCTCCGTTTCCGGGTCGGATCCAGTTTGCCACGGCCAGAACGAAAAGAGAACAGGAGGCACGCTTGTCCCGGGCTTCCGTGAACCGGGGCCATTACGGAAGACTCGAACGGGTACCACCCCTTTTGGGAGGAAGTACCTTGCCGAGTCACCTACCCCAGCGTGCCAAGAAGCGAATCCGCCTGACCCTCGGGAGGATGCTCGTCGCGGTACTGATTGCCGCCCCCGGAGCCGTTTTGGGGATGGAGGAATCCGATTCCGCCTCCAACCATTCGGTCGCTCTGTTCGCCGGCGGCTGCTTCTGGTGCATGGAGCCCCCCTACGACAAGCTGGACGGTGTGATCGAGACCACCGCGGGCTACACCGGGGGCCCCGTCGAGGATCCCAGCTACGAGCAGGTGGTGACCGGCGAGACCGGCCACGCCGAGGCGGTGCGCGTGGTCTACGATCCGGACCGGGTCAGCTACGCCCGCTTGCTGGTGACCTTCTGGCACAACATCGATCCGCTGGCCGAGGATCGCCAATTCTGTGACCGGGGCTCCCAGTACCGCAGCGCGATCTTCCCCCGCAGCCCGCATCAGCGCCGGCTCGCCGAGCGCTCGCGCGAGCTGCTGGCTTCGTCCGGACGGTTCCAGCGTCCCATCGCTACGGAGATCACCGAGGCGGGCCCGTTCTATCGAGCCGAGGAAAAGCACCAGGACTACTACCGGGAGCACGCCTACCGGTACAAGCTCTACCGCTGGTCCTGTGGGCGAGACGATCGGCTGGAGGAACTCTGGGGGGAGCTAGCCGGAATCCCCGAGCCGGGGCCTGCCCTGCAAGGCCTGGTGAACGGGGGGTGAGAGGGCTTCGCCAGGGCAGGACCAGGGCGGCCGAGCCCCCGGGCTACGCCGGATGGAAGGCCAGGGCCAGGCCGTTATTGCAGTACCGCTTGCCGGTGGGGGGCGGGCCGTCGTCGAAGATGTGGCCTTGGTGGCCGCCGCAGCGCCGGCAGTGGTATTCGGTGCGGGTTACGAACCAGGAACGGTCGGGCTTGGTGTCGACCCGATCGGGGAGCACGCGGTAGAAGCTGGGCCAGCCCGTGTCGCTGTCGTACTTCCACTCCGAGCGGAAGAGCTCCAACCCGCAGCCGGCGCATACATAGAGGCCTTCGCGATCCTCGTCCAGGAGGGGACTGGAGCCTCGGGGCTCGGTTCCGGCCTCCCGCAGGATGTAGAATTCGTCCTCGGAAAGTCGCCGCCGCCACTGCTCCTCGCTTAGCTGCAGTGGCTCGATCTTCCCCGAGGGCTTCGCCAGGAGGGCCGGGCTATGCGCCCAGAGCACCAGGGCGCCGGATCCCACCAGGAAGTCCCTGCGATTCATGCCATCCTCCTCCGCAACCAGGACGGGCTTGTCGTGAGGGTAGCTGGTCCCACTGCCATGCGCCGCATGGATTTAGGCCTTGAGAGGCGGGCGGGGTTCCGCATCGAGGGCCGCCCTTCGCCCGAACCGGTAGCTTGGCATTGACCCCCCGGAGATACCAGCGCATTCGGGAGGTGCTGGATCGGCGCCAGCCGGATCTAACGGTCCTGCTCGACCGAGTGAACAAGGCCCACAACCTATCCGCGATCCTGCGCACCTGCGACGGGGTGGGTGTCCTGGAGGCCCACGCGGTGACCGGTGAGCACTACATCCGTGCGAGCCGGGCCACCTCGGCAGGCAGTGGCCGTTGGGTCCCCCTCCGCAACCATCCCTCGGCCAAGCAGGCCCTGCAAAACCTGCGCGAGCAAGGCATGGCCATCGTTGCGGCCCATCCGTCGGCCTCCGCGGTGGACTACCGCAATGTGGACTATACGGCACCGACGGCGGTGGTTCTGGGGGCCGAGCTCTATGGGCCCCGAACCGAGGTCCTGTACGGTGCCGATCACCACATCCACATCCCGCTGCTTGGCATGGTGCCCTCCCTGAACGTTTCCGTGGCGGCCGCGCTGATCCTGTACGAGGCCCAGCGGCAGCGCTCGCTCGCTGGGCTCTACGATCGACCCCGCCTGGACCCCGAGACCTATTGGCGGCTGGTCTTCCAGTGGGGGTATCCCACACTGGCCCGGTTTTGCGACCGTAAGGGTGTTCGCTATCCCCGCATCCGGGAGGTGGACGGGGGCCTGGTCGATCCCCCTCCCGAAATGCCTTCCGGCGAATCCGGCCCGAGCGACGGCGAGGACGAACGCCCTTCCGGATGGGGTTAGGGGTTGTCCGGATGCGCTGGGATAGAAGCCGTGTCACCGCTGCCCAATCCAAGGCTCCTTCGTGGCCTCTTCGTGGCCTCGTTCAGGGGGCAATCCGTTTTAGCTTCTCGAGCCAATCTAGGGAGAGAACCATGAAAGCCGGAGACTCCTTTGCCATGGCACTGGGCTTGCTCCTGGCCGGTTTCGGTACCCTGGCCTGGGCCGGAGCCTCGGAGGAGGGGAGCGAGAAGACCGCGAGCCTTCCCAGCTTCGAGGAAGCAGACAAGGACGGGGACGGCAAGCTGAGCATGGAGGAGGCCAAATCGGTGGGCCTCTCCGAGGAAACCTTCGAGGAGGAGGACCTGGACGGGGATGGCCAATTGACCGAGTACGACTACAAGTACGGGGTCAAATAAGGCCTTCCCCGAGGCGGGCCAAGTGCGGGATCCATGGTTGGGACTGGCTCCCCCCGGGAGTCATTCGGGGAAGGGGCCTGCCCGGAAGGAATGGACGCTCCACCGCCCGGTGGGATCGTCCCGGCGCAGGAGGAACAGGTCCCCTTGCGGATCCTGGACCTTGAGGTAGAGGTGATCGCTGCCCGGCCAGCGGTCCAGTATCCGGATGATCTCGAGCCGGTGCCCGGCCAGGAAGAAGGCCCGCGGCTCTCCGGGGTCCACTCCCCCTGGCTCCACTGCGATCTCTAGCGTCCCTTCTGAGGAGGTTTCGAATCTAGCCACCGCCTTCTTCGCCTCGGTCCCGACGCCGCTCCAGCACCAGGAAGGTGAAGTCGTAGGGGTTCTTGTCGTCGGCGGGGTGGAATTCGGATTCCACCACCTGCCAGCGGCTACTGTCGGGCTCCCCGATGAAGGTATCGCCTTCCAGCTCGGCGTGGATCCGGGTCAGCCGGATGCGATCCGCCCAGGGCCAGGCCTCCATGTACACGGAGTGCCCTCCGGCGACCATTAGCTCCTCCACATCCAGGGCCTCCGCCATGGCGAAGCCCTCCTGGACCGAGCCCACCGGGATGACGTCGTTGGCCTCGAAAGGGAACTCCCCCGGACGAGCGGTAACGACCAGGATTCGTCGGTCGGTAAGCGGGTTGGGCCGGTTGGGGGTGGGGTCCAGCGAGTCGTAGGTGCGCCGGCCCATGAGCAGGGTCTTGCCCTTGGTATGCCGAACGAAATGCCGTAGGTCCGCCGGCAGGTGCCAGGGGAGCTGGTTGTCCCGCCCGATGACCCCGTTTTCGCTTGCCGCCATGATCAAGGTGATTTCCATGATCCCTTCCCTTTGCTGGGCCCAGGCGTCCCGTATCCCTCCCGAGGGAATCCCGGGACCGTTTCGGCGCGCCTTGGGGGTGACCCCCGGGGGAGCGTAACCGCCCGGCCCGCCCTTGCGGAACCTTGCCGGTGGCAAGGAGGCTGGGGTACCCGTTGGCGAGGGGGGTCAGGGTGGGGCAGGATAGAGCCAGTGCTATCCTGGGGGGAGGCTCTGCCATGACCGTGGACGCCTACAGGTTTGGCAGCATCACTATCGATGGCCGGGACCATTCGCGGGATGTGCTTATCTTCCCGGATCGGGAAGTCCGCTCCCCTTGGTGGCGCCGTCAGGGGCATAGCCTGGGGCTGGAGGACCTGGATGCGATCCTGGAGGATCCGCCCGAGATCCTGGTCATCGGTACCGGCTATTACGGCAATATGGACGTCCCGGACAAGACCGTTCAGGGACTGCGCGAGCGGGGCATCCAGCCGAGGACGGCCCGGACCAGCGACGCCGTTGCCGAGCTCAATCGGCTCCAACAGCAAGCTGCGAGTGTTGCGGCCGCGCTCCACCTAACCTGCTGAAAGTCTTTGGGTTCTTGGGCCGTACCAGCGCCGCCCCATCCGGCGGTCTCACGGAGGGCGGGTGTAGCCATGGCGGCAAAGATCAAGGAGCGCTCGGCCGGGGTGGTGGTCATCCGTTTCACCGACGGAGGCTGCCGCTTCCTGCTGTTGCGGGCCTTTCGGCACTGGGATTTCCCCAAGGGGGCGGTCGAGCCGGGCGAGGACCCGCTGGATGCCGCTCGCCGCGAGGTCGCCGAGGAAACCGGGATCCAGGAGCTGAGCTTCCCCTGGGGGCTTTCCTATTACGAGACCGAGCCCTACAACCGGGGGCGCAAGGTGGCCCGGTATTACGTTGGCCAAACCCACCAGAAGCGGGTGGTCCTGCCCCTCAACGAGGAGCTGGGACGACCGGAGAACCACGAGTACCGCTGGGCTACCCCCGAGGGGGCTCGCTCCCTGCTGAACGACCGGGTTCGCGGGGCTCTGGAGTGGGCGGCCCGTCTCGCCGGATGCTAAAGGTGACGCGGGCGCTTTCGCCCCAGCTCCGTCCAGTCCGTTCCTAGGTAGAGGTCCCCCAGCTGGATCCCGGCCGTCTCCCCCCGGCCCGCAGGCGTGGTCAGGGCGACTGTACCCCGGCGGAAATCGATTCGCTCCAGCCGGGCCAGGCCCACGCCCTCTCCTCGATTGTCTGTGACCCCGCACAGCAAGCCCTGCTCGAACCCGGGGGAAACGGCTTTGGTGCCCTTTCCCTCCGGGGGCTCGTCGGTCACAAGGAGCCTTCCTTCCGCGGTATCCTCGCCATAATAGGTTCCCTCTCGGGAGATGGGCCGGCCAGTGAAGAGCAGGCTCCGCTGGATTCGCAGATCCCGCAGGGGGTATTCCCGGTGCTCGGCGGTCGCGAAATAGGCCCGAAAGGCCTGTCGGCGCCGCTCGCGGCGGACCCCGGGGCCCTTGCGACGCGCTGCCCGGGACGGGCGAAGCCGCATGATCTCGGGGGCAGGGCAGCCCGAGAGGATGGCGCCCGCTTCCTCGTGTCGCTCCAGGGCGATCACCGCATCGGGGGTAAGTAGCTCCAGCGCGGATTGGAGCAAGCGGCGCCCCGGTCCCTTAAGGATACCGGGTGTGTTGATCACCAGCGGTCGGTCGTGCGCCCGGGACGCAAGGACAGCCAGGCCCACCGTCAACGGCAGGGAGTGGCCCCGGGGGTCCACCGCCCCCACGAAGTGGAGATCCGAAGGGGCAGACGGGGGAATGCCAGCGACGGACCCGGCCAGTGTCACCGTCGCGGGTGGGCCCAGGTCCTTCTGGCCGATATCGGCATCCAGGAAGGCCAGGGTCCGCCCCCGGCGGTGGAACCGGTGGGCCAGGTAGCGGCAGAAAGCGGACTTGCCGGTATCGGTCTCCCCGATGACCAGGATGTGGGGACACGGATGCTCCAAAAGGCAATCGCCCGCGCCCCGACAGTGAGGGGGAACATCCAGCTGGCTGTAAGGCTCCGTCATCGAATCCCTCCGGAGGCCGATCCTGGGGATGGCTGGTCCGCCTTGGTGGGGGCAGGGATGGGCCGTTCGGTACCCCGGTGGTAGATGGGCGATCTCAATCCCGCGCTGTCGGCCAACGCCGACCGGCAGGGAATAGAGGAATTGTATGGGGCAGCGGTACCCATGGGGGACCCTGATCGTGGGGCAAGGCGTGGCCGGTACCCTGCTGGCAGATGCCCTGGTGGAGCGCGGCGAGCCGGTGGCGGTGGCCGATGACGGGCGGGCCGGGAGCGCCAGCCGGGCCGCCCTGGGCCTGATTGCCCCCCTCGGCGGGCGGCGGTGGACCCGGGCCGGACCGCTGGAGCAGCTCCTGCCCGCTGCGGGGGAGGCCCTAGATCGGCTGCAGTGCCGCACGGGCGGGACCTTCCAGTGGGAGGCCCCCTTGCTGCGCCTCTTCACCTCGAATGGGGATCGCCAAGCGGCTACCGCCCGTCTATTCCAGCCGACGTGCCGGCCCTACCTGGGCCCCGTCGTCGGGCCCGGGGCAGACACCGGGATCGGGGGAGTCTGGATCCGGGGAGGCCGGGTGGTGGCCGTGGCGGATATGTTGGCGGCGGCTCGTCATTGGCTGGTCCGAACCGGTCGCTTTCGAAGATCCCGGGTCGATCCTGGGTCCTTGCGCTTTCGTGCCGGAGGCCTCACATGGGGCGAGGAAGCCTTCCGTCGCGTGGTTTTCTGCCAGGGAGCCTGGGCTGGCAGCAACCCCTGGTCTCCGCCGGGAGGCCTGGCGGGCCTCAAAGGCGAGGTGCTGGAGGGCCGATGGCCCGAGCTCGATCCCCGTCCGGTCTCCTTGGGGGCGACCCTGGTACCGCTGGGCCAGGACCGGTTCCGGTTGGGGGCCACCTACGAGCGCGGCGATGGCGCGGCTGTCCCCACCGAAGGCGGTCGCCGATGGCTCCAGAGTCGGTTGGGCGAGCTTCCCGGGGCCGAGGAGGCCCGGATCACCGGTCACAAGGCCGGGATCCGACCGGTGAGTGCCGATGGTATGCCGCTGGCGGGGCCCCATCCCGACGACCACCGGATCTGGCTCTTCAACGGCCTGGGATCCAAGGGGCTGCTGCTGGGGCCCTATTACGCCGGGCGTCTGGCCGACTCCCTGATCGGGATGGGAAGGGTCCCACGGGAGGTGGATCCCTGTCGCTTCGGGGCGGGAAGGTGACCCGCAGCCCTGTTGTGGAGCAAGCGCAGGAGGCGCTTGGGGAGTGCCTTCGGCCGGGGGACTGGGCCGTGGACGCCACCGCGGGCAGGGGCCGGGACGCGTGCTTCCTTGCGCGGAAGGTCGGCCAGCATGGGGGCGTCCTTGCCATCGATCCGCAGCCGGTGGCCTACCGCAGTACCCGCCTGCGCCTACGGGCCGAAGGGCTGTTGGACCGGGTGGTGGTGCAGTGTGGCGGACACGAGGAGCTGCTCCGCCTGGCTCCCGCGGAGGCCCGGGACCGGGTCCGGGGCGTTGTATTCAATCTGGGGTTTCTGCCGGGGGGATCAAGGGGCCGGATCACCCGCCCCGAAACCACCGTGGCCGCCCTGGATCAGGCCCGCGAGCTGCTGGCTCCGGGCGGGCGTGTCGTGATGGTCGCCTATACCGGCCATACCGGCGGCCTGCCGGAGGCGGTGGCCGTGGCCCGCTG
>JAHEOG010000221.1 GCA_018609925.1 Gammaproteobacteria bacterium | reverse complement strand
TCGCCAGCCGGGCCTCGGCGTGGCGCAGGGCCTCGTACCCCTGCCGGGTGCTCAGGTCCGCCACCGACTCCAGGGCCACCATCTCCCCCCCGGGGGCCTTGATGGGCACCCAAGCCAAGCTGCCGGGATCGTTGCGCACCGCTTCAGGCAACCCGGTCCGGACCTCGATCTCGTCCTCGCCGCGGGTGAAGATCTGGGTCAGCTCCCCGGCGTAGGCGGCCCGCAGCTGGTTCCCCACCGCCTCTTCGGAAAATCCTAGGGACTGGCCCTCGGCGTTAACCCGATAGACGACCTGCTCACGCCCGAAGGGCATATCATCCTCCACCGCGGACACCCCGGGATAGTCTTCCAGCGCGTCTACGAGATCCTGGGCCGCCGACTTGAGACGCTCGGGACCGGCACCGTAGAACCGGATACTGATGTCCCGCCCGGGAGGGCCCCCGCTGCGGGCGGTGAGGGTCAAGGATTCCAGCCCGGGTGGCCGCCGCAGCCGTTGCCTCCAGGCGTCGATCACATCGCCGGCGGCCACCTGGCGCTGCTCGGGATTGACCAGCTCCACCACCACCGAGCCGAACTGGTCGCCACTCTCCTCGCCGCCCACCTGCTCTTCGCCGCTGGTCGTTCCCGGTCGCGCCACGACCAGGCGCACCGGCTCCCCCGGCAGGGCTTCGTTGGCGTCGCCCAGGGCCTGTCGAAGGTGTTGCAGATATTCCTCCATCTGGGCCCGAGGAGCACTGGCCGCGAACTTGGCGTTGGCGTGGAGGATGTTGCCCTCGGGGGCGGGGAAGAAGGAGAAGGGCAGGCGCCCGCCCGCCAGCAGGCCCACCGTTGCCAGCAGCACGGCGATTCCCAAGGCCAAGGTAGTGCCCGGGGCGCCCACCGCCCAACCTACCAGACGACGGAAGGGGCCTTCGCGAAGGGCATGGAATCCCCGGTCGAAGCGCTCCCGGAAGCCCCCGGAGACGCCGTTCCGGGGCATTCCCGACAGGGCATGGGCCAAGTGTCCCGGCAGCACCAGGAAGGCCTCCAGCAGGGAAGCCCCGATTACGCAGATGACCACGAATGGGATGTCGAATAGGATCTTGCCGATAGACCCGCCCACCAGCATGAGGGGCAGGAAGGCGGAGACGGTGGTCAGCGAGGAGGACAGAACCGGGGGCCACATGCGCCGGGCAGCTATGACCGCCGCGTCCGCAGCCTCCTCGCCCCCGTCCTGGTAACGGGTGGCCGCTTCCTCCCCCACCACGATGGCATCGTCGACAATGATGCCCAGGGTCATGATGAAGGCGAACAACGAGATCATGTTGATGGAGCCGCCGAAGGCGTACAGCAGGGCCAGCGCCGCCAGGAAGGCCACCGGGATGCCCAGGGCCACCCAGGCGGCGATCCGGCCCCGAAGGAACAGGAACAGGGTGGCCAGGACCAGGACCAGACCCCAAAGGCCGTTCTTCGCCAGGAGCCAGATCCGCTCCTGAAGGAGTCCCCAGGTCTCGTCGTAGGTCCGGATCTCGATACCCGCAGGCAGGCGGGAGCGGGCATCGGCGACCCACCCATTCAGGATTCGCGCCGAGGTCAAGGTGTCCGCGGCCGGGCTGCGCTGGAGATCGAGCTCCACCGCGGGTCGGGTGCGGAAGGTCAGCTGGACCTCGTCCTCCCGGTCCATCCGCTCGATGTCCGCGATGTCGCCAAGGACTATCCGACCCCTTTCCGGCCCCCCCTCCACCACCACGTCCTCGAACGCGGTGGCGCGACGGTGCTGGGTCTGGCTGCGGAGCTGGCGCCCCGCCACCGCTTCCCCCACTTCTCCGGCCGGGAGCTCCGGATTGGCAGCCGCCACCCGATCGCTGATCTCGGGCAGCGACAGACCCAGCTCCCGGAGGTGCTCGGGGGGAACCTGGATGGCGATCTTCTGCTCCGGTAGGCCGTTGATGTCCACCTTGGAAATGCCCCGGGCCAGGAGCTCGTCGCGCATGTTTTGGGCCAGCTGGCGCAGGCCTTGCAGCCCCTCCGGGGCCGTCTCCCCCGAGCTGGCGTAGACTAGGACCTTGGCAATGGGGTCGAACCGAGTGACCCGGGTTACCTCAGGCTCCTCGGACTCCTCCGGGAGGCTGCGGACCTGATCCACCCGGGACTTGGCCTCTTCCAGGGCCTCGCCCATGTCGGTGCCCTGGAAGAATTCCATGCTGATCCGGGAGGTGCCCTGGGTCGAGGTGGAGGTTATGGAATCGAGGTGTTCGAGGTTGCTCAGCTCCCGCTCCAGGGGCTGGGTGATGGCCTCTTCCATGTCCTCGGCACTGGCCCCCTGCCAGGCCACCGTCACGGTGATCCGGCCCGGCTCGAAATCGGGGAAGAACTGGGTATTCACCTGACGGAGGGAATAGGCCCCGGCCAGGATCATCAGGGCCATCAGGAGGTGGGGCGCCACTCGATGTCGGGCGAAACGGGCGATAAGACCCGCTTGGGGCGGACCCTGGCTCACCGGTCCTCCGCCCTCGGCTCAGCCAACCGCACCGCGAGCCCTTCCCGGGCATCGGGGAGCTGGGTCGTCACTACCCGATCACCCGAGTGCAGCTCTTCCGACCGCACCAAGGCCTCGTCGGGGCCATTTTCGATCACCCGCTGGCCCACTCGCTCCACGGTGAGGCCCACTAATCGGCCTTCCCGGAAGACAAAGATCCGGTCCCGCTCGTACAGGGCGGAGTGGGGCACCCTTACCACTCCCGGCTCGGGGGGTAGGGACACGGTCAGCTCGGCGAAGCGGCCGAGCGGAAGGTCGGCGGGGTAGGAGCCCACCAGTCGGAACAGGCCCTCGATACCGCTCGTGCCTTCCCGGCTGCGGCCGCCGAAGCGGTCGAGCTGCGCCCGGAAGGTCCGGCCGTCCACGGTGACCTCGGCGGAGACCGCGTGCTCGCTCTCCGCTGCCCGGCGCACCGCGGGAACCCGCGGCCCGGGGATGGTGGCGCGGACCTCCAGCGCCTCGGTGTCGTAGATTCCCACCAGGGGGTCCCCCACCCGGACCCGTTCCCCGGGGGCGACATCCACCTGCGTGATGCGGCCCCGAAAGGGCGCATCGATCCGGGTCCGGGCAAGGTCCCGCCGGGCCTGCTCCACTTGGGCTTGCGCCCGTCGGCGCTCGGCCTGCAGCGCCTCCAGGCGGGAGGAAAAGGTGCGGACCCGAAGCTGGGCCTGAATCCGCTCCAGCCGCGCCTGCTCCAAGACCTGACGGGCGTTGTCCACCTCCTCCGAGGAGCCCAGATCGCGCTCCGCCAGCCGCTGGGCGCGCTCCAGGGCTCGCTGGGCCAGATCCTCCAGCGCCTGGCGCTGCTCCACCGCCTCCCGGTCGCCCTCGTTCTGGGCCTTGGCCTCCTGGATGCGGGCCTCGATTTCGGCCAGATCGGCGCGGCGCTCCGCCAGCACCGCCGCGGGATCCGCCCGCTCCAGCGCCACCAGGCGCTGGCCCCGATCGACCGTGCGACCCTCGCGTACGGGAACGGCCTCCACCTTAGCCGCCACGGCCGCGGTCAGGGTAGCGCTGCGGGGGGATTCCAGACGACCGTATAGGGTGAGATGGGGGGAAGCCGCATGGGGCTCGATGGTTCGGGTGTTTACCACCGCCGGGCTCCGCTGGCGCTCAGGCGCAGGGGGCTGGGGACGCGTGAGGACCAGCGCGGCCAGCAGGATGGCGCCGGCCAAGAGGATCAGGACGGGCGCTAGGAGAGGGCGAAAGCGTGAAGGCGAGGCCATGAGCTCCGGGATTCAAGGGTCACAAAGGGGCGAGGAGCCCGCGGGCATCGTGGGGCAGGGAAACGGCTTCGTCCAGATGGGCAACCTCTTCCCGGGCGCTCGCGGGCCCCGCTCCTATCCACCCTGGGGGAACCTGGCTTGCCTTCACGGGATGCCCGGCACCCCCCTCGCCCATCAGCCCACAGGATTGCTCAAGGTGCCGATTCCCGTGGCCCGGACCGTCACCCGATCCCCGGGCTGAATGTAGCGGGGCGGATCGCAAGCCACGCCCACCCCCCGGCGGGGTGCCAGTGGCCACGATGTCGCCGGGGACCAAGGTCATGCGCCGCGACAGGGATTCGATCGGGGGCGGGATCGGGAAGATCAGCTCCTGAAGGGTCCTGGACTGGCGGAGCTCCCCGTTGACGTGGGTGGTCACTCGGATGCCGTCGGGGTCGGGAAGCTCGTCACGCGTAACCACTACCGGCCCCAGAGGGGCGAACCCGTCCAGGCTCTTGCCGAGGAACCACTATCCGCGGCGACGCTGCAGGGCCCGGGAGGTGACATCGTTAACCAGGGTGAGCCCGAAGACATGCTCCCAGGCCCGGCTGACCCCCGATATCCCTTCCACCCCGGCCGATGACAATGGCCACCTCGCCTTCGTAGTCCACCGACCCGGTCTCGTCCCGGGTGGCGGGAATGACCTCCTCGGGCCCGATGACGGCGGTGCTGGCCTTGGTAAAGAAGATCGGGTGCTCGGGCAGTTCCTCTCCCACCCCGCTGGTTGCCCCGGCCACCCCCGCGAACTCCCCTGCATGGGCCGCGTAATTCTTGCCCACGCACAGCAGGTTCCGCACCGGCGGATCCAGCGGCGCCCGCAGCGTAACCTCCTCCAGCGCCAGGAGCCGTCCGGGGTCCGCTTCCTCCTGTGCTTTCCGGACGGCAGCCTTGGTGGCCTCACCGCCGGCCACTACCTTCGCCGGATCCGTCGGCAACTCGGGACGGGCATCGGCCAGATCCAGGACCCAGCCACCGTCCCCGGCCAGTAGGCCGAGACGACGTTCCCCTGCCCGATCGAAGGCGATTAGACGCAACCGAGACCCTTCCCGGAACCACCTGTCACGGAACGCCCGTGAGGAAACAAGGTCGGTCCCTCCCGATTATGGTGATCATTTCGGCCAACCGTCCGGTCCGGCCTCTGAGGGGCGGGGGACATTCCCCCCCGTTGGCCCCGCTGCCGGCTGCCTGGGGGCATGGTACCGTCGGCGCAAGCCGGGCTGAACCATCGCTACCAAAGGGGGATCCTATGCCCACCACCACCGGTTGGGCCAGGGCGCTGGCCCTGACCCTGCTCCTCGGTCTAATCCCCCCGGCTGCGGCCCAGAACGGCTTCCTTTGGGAAGTGTCCGGGCAGCGGAACACCGTCTACCTCCTGGGCTCCATTCACGCCCTAAAGGCGGACGCCGACCCCTTCGGTCCCGCCATCGAGTCGGCCTTCCGGGAGGCCGAGGTGGTGGTCCTTGAGGTTTCCACAACCACCACGGGGCGCTCCGAGGCCATCCGCGAGATGCTGACCGAGGATGGCGGCCCCACCCTGCAGCAAGCCCTTTCCCGGGAGCAGCTTCGCAGGGCCCGGGACCTGGGCCAGGAGCTGGGGATCGACCTGGAGCAGCTGGACCGGATGGCGCCGTGGGTCCTCGCCCTGGTGGTCACCCGCAAGGCCATGCTAGAGGCCGGCTTCCACCCGAGCCAGGGGGTCGACGCCCGCATCGAGGAACGCGCCCGCGAGGCCGGCAAGCGGGTGCTGACCCTGGAGACCATCCGCGAGCAGCTGGCGATCTTCCAGGGGCTCTCCCCGCAAGCGCAGGGCGAATACCTCCTCCAGGCCCTGGAGGAAGCGGACCGGATCGGCGCCAAGCTAGGGCGCTTGGCCGAGGCCTGGCAGGAGGGGGACGCACAGGCGGTCCAGCGCTCAGTAACCGAGGAGCTCCAGGAGATCCCCGAGCTCCGGGAGCGAATGCTTACCCAGCGCAATCAGCGCTGGCTGCCCCGGATCCGAAAATACCTGAGCCACGATCGGGACTACCTGGTGGTAGTCGGAGCGGCCCACCTGCTCGGAGAGCAGGGGCTGGTTCAGCAGCTCCGGGAGTCGGGACATTTGGTCTCCCGGCCTTAGCTTTCCTTCTCTCCCTGGCGAGCCAAGGGAAGCTCCAACATCCGGGGAGTATCGGCGACGGTGAGCCCCAGGCGCAGGCTCTCGGCGGACTGGGCCTCATCCTTGCCCGGGAAGAAGAGGTACCCGTAGGCGAGCTCCCCGGCCGGGACGCGCTGGATCCGCAGCGAACGCCGCTCCAGGTCTTCCCGGATCTCCCGATCGAGGTTCTGGTAGCGGCTGGCCCCGCCCCCGATGGCCCCGGCCGCCCCGCCTACGGCCGCGCCCTTGGCCACCCCCTCGGCGATGTCCCCCGTCAGGACCCCCACGGCGAAGCCGGCAACGGCCCCGGCCGCACCGCCCAGAAAGGCGGGCCGGGCCGCCCCCGAGAGGGTCTCCCCGGTGACGACATGCTCGCGAACCCGCTTGTAGGCCTGATCCGAGCTCAGCAGAGGCCAGGCGTTGCCCTCCCGGTCCACCAGCAGTGTCTGCTCCGGGCGCAGGGCCACGGTGCCCTCGCTCTGGTTATCGATCACGAAGCGGACCGGTACCAGCCCCGCCGCGCGCGCGTCGAAGCCCAGGGCCTGCTTGGCAGCGCCCGGCTCCATATAGGCTTGTGCCACCACCCGGGCTCCACCAACCTCCACCGCGTTCGGGCTAGTCTCGGGAAGCTGGATCGGAGCCACCCGCTCCCCATGGGTGGCGCAGCCCACTAGCCATCCCATCAGGGCCATCAAGGCGAGGCCACGGGCCAGGCTCCCAATTAGACGGCGAAAAGGCATGCGAAGCCCTCCTTGAGAGGACGAGGACTGCCAGCTTGGCCTAGAGGAAACCGGCGAAAACCGTGGCAATCCCCAGGAAAGCGGCGAACCCCACAACATCGGTGACCGTGGTCAGCAGGATGGAGGAGGCCTGGGCCGGATCCTGGCCCAGGCGGGTCAACAGGATGGGGATGATGGCCCCGGCGACCCCCGCCGCCACCATGGCGATGACCATGGCCAGGGCGATGACCAGCGACAGCCCCAAGGATCCGCTCCAGACATAGACCCCTGCGGCAGTGGTAACGGCGATGGCCAGCCCGTTGAACAGGCCGACCCTCATCTCCTTGAATACGACGCGCAGCCAGTGCCGGATGGTGATCTCGCGCAGGGACAGCCCGCGCATAGTGATTGCGAGGGCCTGAGCGCCGGCGTTGCCCGACTGCCCCGCCACCACCGGCAGCAGCACGGCCAGGGCGGTGAACTGGGCAATGGTGGACTCGAACAGGCCCACCACCGAGGCGGCGAGGAAAGCGGTAACCAGATTGATCTCCATCCACGGCAGACGCCGGGTTACCGCAAATCCCACCCCGGATAGCGCCCGCTCCTCCCGGCTGGCGCCGACCATGGCCTGGAGGTCGGTGCTGGCGTCCTCCTGGACCGCCGAGACCAATGCCGAGCCCCGAAGCTCTCCCACCAGCCGCCCCGCGTAGTCCACCACAGGCAGACTGGCAGTGGGCTGGCCTTCCAAGCGCTCCACCAGCTCCTCCCTGGGGTCGAACTCGGAAACCGGCCGGGGCGGGGCCTCGGCGAGCTCCCCAAGGGTCCGGTCGGGCTCCGCCAGGGCGATCTCCCGCAGGTCCAACTGACCGCAAAGGAGCCCCTCCGAATCGGTAATGTAGAGGGTGGCCACCGCGGCGGCCGACTGGCGGCGGAGCCGCTCCAGGGCCTGCCCCGCGGTCATCTCCCGGGTAAAGCCGACCAGACGGGGATCCATCCATCGGCCGGCGCTGTCCTCTGGATAGGCCAACAAGGCCCGGAGCTCCCGCCCCGTGCCCGGAGCCAGCTCGCCCAGATAGGACTCGCGCACCTCGGGCTCCAGCTCGCGCAGCAAGCGAGCCGCCTGGACAGGCCCCAGACGGGCGAGGAGCCTGCCCCGGACCGGCGGGCACAGGTGCGTCAGCACCTCCTGAGCGCCATCGGGGGTCAGACCGGTTAGGACGCCAACCCCGGTATCCGGCGGCACCTGACCCAGAAGCCGGGCCGCCTCGGCGGGCGGCCGGTCCTCCAAGACCCCGGCCGCCTCCCTCGGATAGGCCTGGAGGTATTGGTGGCTGAGGGCTTCCAGGGCCGCATCGGCCGAGCTCATCGACGGCTCCCGGTCCGATCCGAGGCGGAGGGGGTCAACAGATCCCACCAGGCCCGAAGCAGACCGGCCCAGGCCGATCCCAAGGTGGCACCGATCTCACCCATGGCGCTGCCGACCTCCGGGCCCGTCCGGACCTCCTCCGGAGACCGGCCCAGGGCCTGGCGCAGCCGAGCCGGCGACAGCACACCGAGGGGCCGGCCCCGATGGTCCACCACCGGCAAGCTCCGTCGATCGCTCCCGGCGAAGGCCTCGGCCGCTCGGGACAGGTCCGCACGGGCCGGGAAGGCAGACCGGTCCGGCTCCAGGATCGTGCCTAGCCGGACTTCGGAGTCGCAGCGCAGGAGGGCGGCCAAGGCCACCATCCCCGCCAGACATCCGTCCTCGTCGACGATGAGCAGCTCCCCCTGCGGCGGGACCTCCGCCAACCGGACGGCCTTGCGGGCCCAGGCCACAGTCGCGTCCCCGCGCAAGCTCATGGCCCGGGGATCGACCCATGCCCCCAGCGTATCCTGCGGATAGGCGAGCAATAGCCCCGCCCCGGCCCGGCGCCCAGGTCGAAGCCAACCGAGGAGCTCCTGGCATCGATCCTCGGGGAGGTTACGGGCAATGTCGGCGACGGCGACCGCTTCGAGGCAGCCGACCAGCCGCTTTGCAACCGGACGCTCCAGGGCTTGGAGGCAATCGGCGGCGTGACGCGGGAGCATCCCGGTCAGGACCGAGGCCGCCCTCTCGGGCCCAAGCGATGCCAGGACAACGGCCACCTGCGGGGCTGGCAGCCCCTCCAGGGTCCGAGCCGCCTCGCGGGGATGCGCCTCCACGAAGGCCCAGGCCAAGGCCTCCCCGTCAGCCATCCTCGTCCCCTTGGGGATCGAGCACCAGCGGGGCCTCCTGGGCCATGGCACCCGGGATGTGGACTTGGCCCTGGGGACCCTCCAGGACCAGGAAGACCGAGTTGACCTCGGTTACACGCCCCTGGAAATCCCCGATCCGGACATGCTCTCCCGGGCGGACCCGTTGCCGGAGGTGGTGAGCCCCGATCAGGTTGCGCACGAAGGGTCCAGAGCCGAGACTCACTGCCAGGGCCAGAGCCCCCACTAGCCCCCCCGCGAGGATGGCCCCAAGGGTGACCAGGAAGGTGATGTCCAGACCCACTTGCTCCGCCCCCAGGATCACCGCGGTAACCAGGATGACCGCTTGGAGCCCCCGTCCCAACAGCGCCGCCTGGGAGACCCTGGCCGATAGGGTCGCCGCGGTAAGCCGGTGGACAACCACGGAGATGAAGAACCCCGCCGCCAGGATCAGGCCGGCGGTCAAAAGGGTAGGCAGAAAGAGCAGGAGGCGTTGGAGCCAGGCTACGAAGGATTCGAGGGCCAGGATCTGGGTGGCCGCGGTCAAGGCCGCCAGCAGGACCACCCAATAGACCCCCTGGCCCAGGGCCCCGGGATCCCCCCCGGTGGCGGGGGCCCGCCGACCTCCGAGACCCACCATGCCCCGTTCGAAGGTGCGGCCCAGGCGAACGGTTCCCGCGCGGGCCAAGCGGGCCCCCACCCAGCCCACCAGTAGAACGGCCACGGCAGCGCCGACGCTCGGCAGAAACTCCCAGAGCCCTTCCCACCAGGCGAGGAAGCTCCCCTGCCACTGTGCGCCGTCGCCCATAGGCCCCTCCCTTGTAGCCATCAGCCCCGGGCCTTGCAATACAAGTCGGGCCGGAGCCGACCCAGGGACCATCGTGGCCGTTTCCCTTGGGGACGTCGATGACCGAATTTGGCGGGGACACGGTCGCGCAGCGTCAGACCCGCCGGCTAAGAGGCGCCGGCCGGGTGTACGCCTCGGCGCTCCGGGGCCCGACCCCAGGGATCTTCCGAGGGGAAGCCCCGGCGATGCGGTCCGATCCTATTTAGGCAGGGTGGTCAGTACGGTCCGCCGGGTGGCGAAGTACCCCGCCAGGGCCTCGATCTGGCGATCGGTCAGCGAGCCCGCCTGCTGGGTCATGACGGGGTTTTCCCGCTCGCCCGAGCGGTACTGACGCAAGGCGTGGGCAAGGTAGCTGCGGTGCTGACCGGCCAGATGGGGGTTCGTGGGAATGGGGCTCTTGCCCTTGGCCCCATGGCAGGCCTTGCAGGCCGAGACCCCCTGGTCCGGTAGGCCTTCGTTAACGATGCGCTCGGCCAGGGCCATGGGATCCTCCGCCTGGGCGCTACCCAGGCCACCGAGGCCAATAACCAGCACCAGTCCGATGGCAAAACGGGTCATCTCGCTCTCCAGGTCCGTGGTCGGTCGATAACGGATCGGGGCACTAGGGGGCCTGCTGTGCGAAGTAGGCCGCGATGTCCCTCATATCCTGTGGGGAGAGGGCCTTGGCCTGCGCCTGCATGGTGGGGTGCTGCCGTTTCCCGGAAGCGTAGGCCTTCAGGGCGGAAACGATGTACTGGGCCTGCTGGCCCCCCAACTTGGGCACGTGATAGGAAGGATAGACATTGCCGTAGTTCTCGCTGCCGTGGCAGCCCAGACATTCGAAGGCCTTCTCTTCGCCGGCCTGGGGATCGCCCTGCGATTGGGCCGTAACAGGGGCCGCAACCAAGCCGGCCGCCACCAGCCCGGTGGCGAGCAGGATCGCGCTCCTCATTTCCCCTCCTGTGGGTGCGTTGGCGGAGGCGAGGCCCCCTTCGGTCCCATGGGGACCCTCTCCCCGTCCGGAAACCTGGGCTCGGAATTTTTGCCGGCCCATAAACCTACCCGGATTCAAGGCGGTTCGCAAACTCTGTGCGCACGAGGAGGGATTCCGGACCAAGCGGGATTGATCCTGTTCCGGGAAGAACGGAGGATAGGGGCACCGGGTGACCGGCCCGCAAGGCCGGTGGCACGGGCAGAACCCACGGTCCGGCCCGCAGACGGGCCCGTCTGGCTCGGGGGGAAGAAGCGATGACGGGATCCGATCGGCTGGAAGCCTTTCTGGCGATGCTCCAAGCGGGCCAGGACGGGCCGCTTCTGCGCTATTCGGTGGGCCTGGAATACCTCAACGAGGACCAGCCCGCTGAGGCAGCGCCCCACCTCCGGCACTGCCTGGAGCTGGATCCCGCCTACTCCGTCGCCTATAAGGCCCTGGCCGAGGCCCAGGATGCCCTGGGCCAGAAAGAGGGGTGCCGCCAGACCCTGGACCAGGGCATCGCCCAGGCGGGCGAGAACGGGGACCGCCAAGCGCAAAAGGAAATGGAGGTCCTGCGGCGGCGCCTGGACAAGGGCCAATCCCTGAGGAAGGGCTGAGCAATGACCGCCAGCCTGGAAGCCGCCGCTCGGGATGCCCTCGCCCGCCTGGAATGGGCCGGGCGGCGACGCCAGCTCACCCCCACCGCTCCCCGCGACGATCGCTGGCTCAGCCGGGGAGGGCGCGTGCTGGTGGACTTCTCCTCCAATGATTACTTGGGCCTGGCGCGGGACCCTGCCCTCCGGGAAGCGGCACGGGCAGCCCTGGACCGTTACGGCGCCGGGGCCGGCGCCAGCCGGCTAATCACCGGCGACCACCCCCTCTACGGCGAGCTGGAGCGGGAGCTGGCGGGGCTCAAAGGGACCGGCTCGGCGGTGGTCTTCGGCAGCGGCTACCTGGCCAATATCGGCATCATCGGGACCCTGGTGGACCGCCATGACCTCGTCTTGGCGGACAAGCTTAACCATGCCTGCCTCGCCGATGGCGCCGCTCTATCCGGGGCGCGGGTGCTGCGGTATCCCCACGGGGATCCGGACGCCGTCGAGGCCCGGCTCGCCCGCTATCGCCATCGGTACCGCCACTGCCTGCTGGTGACCGATGGCATCTTCTCCATGGACGGGGATCGGGCTCCGCTGGCCGAGCTGGCCGAGCTGGCACGCCACTACGACGCCTGGCTCATGACCGACGATGCCCACGGCCTGGGCGTGGTGGGCGACGGGGCGGGCAGCACCGCGGCCGCCGGCCTGGATCCGGGGGATGTCCCGCTGCAGATGGGGACCCTTTCCAAGGCGGCGGGCAGCTACGGAGGCTATCTCTGCGCCAGCGCCACCGTGACGGAGTGGGTGCGCAACCGGGCCCGCTCCTTCATCTACACCACCGGGCTGCCGCCCGCGACGGTGGCAGCGAGCCACGCCGCGATCCAACGTGTCCGCAGCGATCCGGCCCTGCGGACCCGGCCGCTGGCGCTGGCGCAGCGGCTCGCCTCCGCCCTGGACCGACCTCCCCCGGAGAGTCCCATCCTCCCCCTGGTGTTCGGAGACGAGGCTCAGGCGCTGGCCGCTCAGCAAGCCCTGGCCGAGGAGGGATTGCTGATCCAGGCCATTCGGCCCCCAACGGTGCCCAAGGGCTCGGCCCGGCTCCGGATCACCGTGCGGGCTCCCCATACCGAGGCCGACATCGACCACTTGGCCGACACCCTGGGCCAAGCCCTGCCCGCGTCCCAACCAGCGGAGGCCCCGTGAGCGAGCCCCTTCGGATTCTGGCGGGGGCCGGCTGGGGCCATCGGGCCACGGTGTGGGAAGGATTGTCGGTCACCGGGGCGGAGATCCACGGCCGCGCCCTTCCCGAGCACGAGCCGGAGCCGGGGAGGCCGCCCCCTGCCTGCACCTTGGACAGCGCCGCCGCATCCTGGGCCGGGGACTGGGAGGTCGTCATGGGCTGGTCTTTGGGGGGACTAGCCGTCCTTGAGGGGTTCCAGCAAGGGCGGCTCCACCCCCGAGCCCTGGTCCTGGTGGCGACTCCGCCCTCTTTCCTCGAGCGCCCGGGCTTCCCGGCCGGGATGCCCCGGACCCAGCTGGAGGGCTTCCAATCCGGGCTGAATCAGGACCTGTTGGGCACCCTGCGCCGCTTCTATGCCCTGCAGTTCCGGGGGGACCGGGCCCCCCGCAGTCGCTGGGCCCCGGCGGAAGTCCGGGATCGCTACCTGGCCTTCGACGCCGATCCCCAGATTCTGGCCGGCTGGCTCGATGTCCTGGCCGATACCGACCTTACCGAAGCCCCGCCCAGCCTGGAGGTGCCTACCCTGATCCTCCACGGCTCCGAGGACGCGGTCGTGGACCCGGCGGCCGCTCAATTCTTCCGGGATTGCGGCACCCGCGTACACACCGCCACCATCCCCGGTGCGGGCCACGCCCCCCACATCACCCATCCCCAAGAAACGGGAAGGCGCCTTGGAGATTTCCTGCGGGCCATCAGCGACTGAAGGCCCCTTGGACAAGCGGGTCGTCCGTCGGGATTTCGCCCAGGCAGCGGATACCTACGATCGCCACGCCGACCTGCAGCGTCAGGTCGCCGGGCGGGTCGCAGGGCTCTTCGTGGAATACGGTGGCGGGGAAACGGTGCTGGACGCCGGGAGCGGCACCGGCTTGGTGGGCCGAGCCCTGGCCGCGCGCTCGGCCCTTCCCGAGCGGCTGATCGCCCTCGATCTCGCCCATGCCATGACGCGGCGCGGAGCCCGGGCGGCCCATCCGTCAGTGACCGGGGATTGCGAGCGCCTGCCCTTCGCCCCGGCGACTTTGGACGCCGCAATCTCTTCCCTGACCCTGCAATGGGTAAACGATCTCCCGGCAACTCTGGCCGGCCTGGCCCGTTGCCTGCGACCCGGAGGCACGCTGGTGGCAAGCACCCTGGCGGCGGGGACCCTGAACGAGCTGGAAGGGGCCCTGGTCCGGGCCGACGGCCGGGGAGGGGTCGGTCCCTTCCATAACCGGCACCAGCTCGCCGCGGCTCTGGCGAGCTCCGGCCTTTCCCGACCCCACTGTTGGGAGGAAACCGTGGTCAAGGAGGCCTCCCGGCCGGCCGAGGTCCTGCGGACCCTGAAGGGCCTCGGGGCGGTGAGCAAGGATCCCCGGCGATCCCGGGGCCTCCACGGTCGCCGCCGGATCCAGCACCTGGAGGCCGCCTACCGCGCCGCCTGCCGGGCCCCTCGAGGGCCGGTGCCCGTCACCTGGCGGGTGGCCTTCCTGGTTGCCCGCAAGCCGCCGCGGTGACAGCCGGACTGTCCCTGCCGAGGTAGGAAGGAGAGGACCCGTGACCCGCAAGCTCCTCGTAACCGGGACCGGAACCGAGATCGGCAAGACCTTCGTCACCGCCACCCTGGCGCGCCAGCTCCGCCACCAGGGCCACCCGGTGGTGGCCAGCAAGCCGGTCAGCAGCGGTTGCCGGGTGGACGAGCAGGGCCGGCTCTGGAGCCCCGACGGCCAGGAATTGATAGAGGCCTGCGGCTTGGATCCCGCCGATTGGGAGACCCACCAGCGATTGTGCCTGGAGCGCTTCCCCGAGCCCCTCTCGCCCCACATGGCCGCCGCCCGTCACGGGCGGATCCTGTCCCTATCGATGCTGACCGGCTACTGTCGCAGCCTCGAGGGAGACGGGTTCATCCTGGTGGAAGGGATCGGGGGGGTCATGACCCCCCTGACGGACAGCGCCACCTTCCTGGACTGGGCCCTCGATCTGGGCTGGCCGGTGCTGGTGGTGGCCGGCACCTACCTGGGTACCATCAGCCATACCTTGACGGCCCTGCGCTGCCTGCGGGATGTCGGTGCCCCCGTAGCGGGCCTGATCCTGGATCGCAGTCCGGAAGAGCCCGTGGCGGTCGAGGAGCTCCGGCGGACCCTGCGGTTCTTCCACCCAGACCTGCCCACCGCGGTGGTGCCCAGGGAGGAGGATGCGGCCCCCGACCTCGCCGCGGAGCTGGGGCTGAGCCTATCCGAGTAGTAAGGGGGTCCTCGTAAGAGGGCCGGGGAGGGGAAAGGGTCCCCCGGAAGGCGGGAATCACTCAGGCGGAGTCGGGCTGGCTCATGAACCGGCGAAGCCACCCCCGGGCTCGCCTGCGGAGCTGGTCACGCAGACCCGGCGTGAGCTGGCCGTCCCGGACGGCCTGCCAATAGCTTACGGCGTCTTCCAGTCGGGCTTCGCCGGCGATGTCGTCCTGGGTAAGGGAACCGTGCAGCCGGCGCATCAGGCGCAGGTCCTCCAGCATCCGGCAGGCAAAGGAAACCGACCACTCCCCCTGACCCTCTAGCCGATGGGCGGCCTCCAGCAGCACCAGGCTATGCCGCAGCATGGCTCCCACCCCGTAGGCCACGCTCTCCCGCTCGTTCCCGGAGTAGGTCTGGATAAGGTGGTCCGTCAGACCGTCGGGATCCACACCCGCCAGGTCGTCCTTGCCCGGCACGGCGCGCTCGAAGGTCATGTCGTTGTAGTCTCCCAGGAGCTGGCGGATCCGATGCTCCCGCAACCGCTTGAGGCGAATCCACTCCTGGTACTGCAAGGTGTGCTCGGCCTTGATGCGGGCCTCGCGCACGCTGGCCGCCTCGTCGAACGGGACCTCCACCCGGACCCCGGAGACCCCATCGTTGAACGCCACCTGGTACAGACCGCGGTGGGGATCGCGGATGGCCATGCTCATGATTTTGGGGGACTGCTGGGGCTGGGCCATTGCCATGGCTCGCACCGCCTCCTGGGTCGTGGGGGAACGACAGTCGCGGCTACCCACAAGATCGCTCAACCCGACCCCCTTTTTCAAGCGCCTTCGATCCGTCCCGGCTGCAGCAGCTTACCGGAAGAGCTCGCGGATCACTCGGCCCATGGCGGCGGTCAACCGGGACAGGTCATCGCCTCCGATGACCAGCGGCGGGGTCACGTAGACGATGTCCCCAAGGGGGCGGATCCACACCCCCTCGGCCACGAACCGCTGCCGCATCCAGTCCGGAGACCATCCCGGCGCAAGCTCCACGGCCCCCATGGCCCCCTTGACCCGCACATTCCGGACCCCCTCCAGATCCACCAGCGGGGTCAGCTCGGCTCGCAGCTGCTCCTCGATTCCCAATGCCTGGTTGAGCCGGGGCTCACGCTCGAAGAGGTCCAGGGACGCGTTGGCCGCTGCGGCGGCAAGGGGATTGCCGGTGAAGGTGGGCCCATGCAGAAAGGCGGTGGTTTCATCCGGACCCTGAAAGGCGCGGAAGACGGACTCGCTGGCCAGCGTGGCGGCCATGGGCATTGTGCCGCCCGTCAAGGCCTTGGACAGGCACATAATGTCCGGGGTCACTTCCGCCTGCTGGCAGGCGAACAGCGAGCCAGTGCGCCCGAAACCGGTGGCGATCTCATCGGCGATGAGCAGCGTTCCGGCTCCACGGGTCAGCTCCGCCACCCGCGCCAGGACCTCCGGCGAGTGCACCCGCATGCCGCCGGCGCCCTGGACCAAAGGCTCGATAATGACCCCCGCGATGCGGGGCCCTCGCTCGTCGAGCACACGCTCCAGCTCCGATGGGCTCTCGGGCGAGGGCAGGGGAACCGTGATGTGCTCATTGACCAGTCCGGCGAAGCGGGGGCGCAGGTCCCGGTAGGTGTCGGAAACCCCCATGGCCCCGGTGGTGTCGCCGTGATAGCCGTCGCTGAAGGCGATGAAGGTGTCCCGGCCGGTATCGCCCCGGTTGTCCCAGGACTGGCGCGCCATCTTCAGGGCCACCTCCACGGCTACCGAGCCGGACTCCGTGAACAGGGTATGGGCGAGCTGACCGGGCGTCTTCTCCGCGAGGCGCTCGGCCAGGCGGACCACCGGCTCGTGGGTCATGCCACCGAGCATGACGTGGGGCAGGCGATCGAGCTGGGTGTGGACCGCCTCCATGATGGCGGGATGTCGGTAGCCGTGGCAGGCGGACCACCAGGAGGAGGTGCCGTCCACCAGCTCGCGGCCATCGGCGAGCTCGATGCGGCAGCCCGAGACCCCGGCCACGGGCACCGGCAACGGCATCTCCCGCATCTGGGCGTAGGGGTACCAGACGTGGTCCAGGGCCCGCTCGGGCCAATCGGCGGCGGTCATGGGCGGCACTCCACCAGGGGGCGGGCGAGGGCCCGAACGCGTCGGTCCCTCTTCAGGGCCCGGAACCGGTCCCCGGGACGAGCGGCTCGGGATCGGAATCGGCCAACAGGGCCTCCACTTGGGCGGCCTTGGCCCGCTCCACCGGCTTGCCGTTGGTGGGGGAGCGGGGGGCCTGGCGGAGGCCTTCCGGGGGGAAGATGGTACCGGCAATCCGGATGCCGTCGACGACGAGCCCGATGGCGGGGTAATCCACGGGGTCCCCGGAACCCACCTGATGGCGGCGACTGGCCCGCTCGAAGGGGATCCCCGCGTCGTGGAGGAAGATCTCCACGTCCTCGGCCGTATGAGCGAACAGGTGCAGGTTCACGTCGGAGTGCTCGGTGGCCGTGCCCGCCAGGACCGAGCCCACCAGACGGGGCCGGAACTCGGCCAAAAATCGCATGGCATCCAGCGCGGTCTCTCGGAGCCGGCGTACCATCGCCCGGTCATCGGGGGTGTGGCGATACATGCGCAGACGAAGCTCCACCTCTTCCTGGATCTCGCGGTTGGTGGGCAGGTCCTTGACCGCCCGGGGACTTCCCCCCAGGTGGCGACCGGCCTTGCGCTTCGCCGCACCGAAATCCTTGATGCCCTCCTCCACCATCAGGCGGGCGGCCTCCTGGGTCAGAAGGATGCGTCGGCGACTGTCCGTTTCGGTCATGGTTCCCTCCCGGGCAAGCCCCACCGGAACCGGGCAGCGATTTGCCTAGTGTATGCTATCGTTCCCCTGACTGCCGGCAAAGGAGCGTTAGGCCAACGCGTGCCATGCTCTGGATCAAGGCCTTCCACATCATTGCCATGGTGGCCTGGTTCGCGGGCCTGTTCTATCTCCCCCGGCTCTATGTCTACCACGCCGGCGGGCCGGGCCCCGAAACGGCGAGGCTCTTCACCACCATGGAGCGGCGCCTCTACCGTGGGATCATGAACCCTGCCATGGTGGTCACCGTGGCCCTGGGCCTGTGGCTCTGGCTGGGCTATTGGCAGCAGGCGGGCTGGTGGCTGCCGGCCAAGGCCGCCCTGGTCGCCTTTCTGATCGGCTTCCATTTCTACCTGGGGACCCTCCGGAACCAGTTCGCGGCCGGCGCCAACCGCCACGACGAGCGCTTCTACCGTATCCTGAACGAGGTCCCCACCCTGATCCTGGTGGCGGTGATCCTGTTGGTGGAGCTCAAGCCCGGGTCCTAGCCGAAGACGGGACGAAAGAGGAAGAAGCGAGCATGGCGGAAGAAGACAAGCCCACGGTCTTCGCCAGCACCCAGATCGCCGATGTCCTGCATACGGTGGCCCCGCCCACGGTACTGACCATCGCTGGATCCGACCCCAGTGGTGGGGCCGGTCTCCAGGCCGACCTAGGTACCATCGCCGCCTTCGGCTGCCACGGCGCCGGGGTCGTCACCGCCATAACGGTTCAAGACACCCGGGAGGTTCATGGGTTCCGCGCTGCCGAGCCGGCGGAGGTCCGCTCGCAGGCCCAAGCGGTGCTCGAGGATATCCCGGTCGCGGCCATAAAGGTGGGCATGCTCGGTACCGCCGACAACGCCCGGGCCGTGGCCGATGTCCTGGCCGCCCATCCCCATGTGCCCGCGGTGGTGGATCCGGTCCTGGCCGCCGAGGGTGGCGACGAGCTCGCCGAGTCCGATCTCCACACCACCCTGCACGGTACCCTCTTCCCCCGCGCAACGGTCCTGACCCCCAACCAAGAGGAGGCCCAGCTCCTCTCCGGCGGAGAGACCGTTCCCGAAGCCATCGCCGATGAGCTGTTACGGGAGGGAGCCCACTACGTCCTGCTCAAGGGCGGGCACCGCAACGTCGAAGACGAGCTCGTGACAGATCGGCTTTTCTCCTTCGGCCAGGAGGAGGCCAACTTCTCCCATCCCCGTCTTCCCAACCGCGGCTACCACGGCTCCGGCTGTACCCTCGCCACCGCCATCGCCTGCGCTCTGGCCGAGGGCCGGGATCTGGTCGAAGCCGTTCGCGCCGGCATCGACTTCACCTTCCGAGCCTTGCGGGCCGCCTACAGCCCGGGGCGCGGGCAGGCGGTCCCCAATCGGCTCTTCCACTGGAGGGGATGGGAACAGGAAGGGTAGCCCGGGGCCCGGCTCCGCCTTTCAGCCCGTCTCCACCCCCCGGCCGTAGGTCCGGCCCTTCCACCGGGAGCGCACGCCCCGAGCGTAGCGCCAGGCCGAAGCCCACGTCATGGCCAGGAACAGCGTCCCGGCCACGGGCAGGGCCAGAGCCCGCAACGATCGAAAACCGTAGAACCGCAGAGTGGGCGCGTAGGCCAGCGCCATCGCTACCAGGCCGGCGGCTCCAACCGCCCGCTGCCACCCGGTGCTGGCGAGAAGGGCCACTAGTGGGCCCCAGAAGGCCGCAACCATGAGCACCGAGGCCGCCACCAGCAGCGCCGCGGAATAGTGGAGCTGGCTGAAGGCGGTGCGGGTCACCATCGCCCAGATCCCGGATAGGCCCGGATAGCTCCGTCGGCTACGAGCCGAGCGGGTGAGCCCCAGCCAAAGCCCGTACCCCCGCTCCTTGACCCGGGTCGCGAGGGTGCAATCGTCGATGATGGCCCCTTGCAGGACCCCGAAGCCCCCGATGGCGCGCAGCGCCTGGGTATTCATGAAGATGCAGCCGCCGGCCGCAGCCGCGAAGCGGGAATCCGGCCGTGCGACCCGGCCGAACGGGTACAGGAGCTTGAAGAAGAAGACAAAGGCGGGCAGCAGAAGGCGCTCCCAGAACGCGGCCATGCGCAGCTCGGCCATCAAGGAAACCAGCCCGTAGCCCCCTTCCCGGAGCTTATCCCGCAAGGCCGGCACCAGGCCGGGCGCCAGCTCGATGTCTGCGTCCATGAGCAGCAGGTACCGGGTCCGGACCCGCTTGGTACCCTGCTCCAAGGCCCAGAGCTTGCCCTGCCAGTCCTCCGGCAGAGACTCCACCCGAACCACCTCCACATCTCCTGCACCCGCCTCCCGGGCGAGCTCACCGGTGCCATCGGTGGAGCCGTCGTCCACCACCAGGATGCGCAGTCCCTGCCCCTGCGCCCGCAGGGAGCGCACCGCGCCGGCGATGGTCTCGGCCTCGTCCCGGGCGGGGATCACCGCGGTGACATCACCGAGCCGGGCTCCCTCAGGCCGATCCGGCGCCTCCAGGCGCTCCCGCGTTCCCCAGGGCCGGCCGGGCAGGGCCAGCACGGCCACCCACAGCCCCGCTCCCGCCAGGCCTACGGCGATAATAACGCTCTCCATGGTCCAGTCCTCATTGCCCGGGCCCAACGAACGAATGCCTGCCACCCCGGTCTTGCAATGGCCCCGCGCTGCTCCCAGGCTATGGACTGGGAAGGAACGGGGCCGGCGCTTGCCGATCTACCATATACCGCCCCGCAGCGGGCAAAGGGAACGCGATGACCGCCGCACCGGACCACCGCCTCTCCCCCATCCGGGGAGCCTACCTGATCGCCGACCGCCAGCGTCTCTCCCCCGAGGAGCTGGAGTCCACGGTCCGCGCGGCCCTGGAGGGGGGCCTGCGCCTGGTCCAGTACCGGGACAAGTCCGGAGGCCGGGACCAAAGGCTGGCGGAGGCCAGGACCCTGGCCGAGCTCGGCCATCGCTACGGGGCCTATCTCCTTGTCAACGACGATCCCGAGCTGGCGCGGGATGCCGGTGCCGACGGGGTCCACCTTGGCCGCGACGATCCCGCCGTGACCGACGCCTGCAAGCTCCTGGGGGAAGACGCCCTCATCGGGGTCTCCTGCTACAACGAGCTGGAGCGGGCGGTCGCCGCCGAGGACCAAGGAGCGGACTACGTGGCCTTCGGGGCCTTTTACCCCTCCCCCACCAAACCCGGGGCGATCCGGGCTCCACGCGCCCTACTGCAGCGGGCACGTGCCCGGATCCGGATCCCCATCGTCGCCGTCGGCGGGATCACCCAGGAAAACGCCGGGCCTCTGGCCCTGGCCGGGGCCGACGCGGCGGCGGTGACCAGCGGCCTTTTGGAACAAGAGGACCTAACCGAGGCTGCGCGGCGCCTCAACAACCTGATGCGCCTGCGTTGGTGAGGCTCCGGTGAACGCCGAGACGCCAAGGCGCCAAGAATACAGGGAAAACCCCCCGTCCCGGGCGAGGGCCAAGGCCTGCCCGCGCAAGGTCTTCAGCGACGTCATTCCTGACGCCCATAAGGAGCCGGGTCCGACCCAGCGCGGGAACAGGAGCGGGATCTCCAAAAGGGCCGTTCGCCTTGAACCGGGGCGGTCCCCCGCGGGATTCCGGCTCATCCCTTCGGATGGCCGGAATAAGGGGGGCCTGGTCCAACAACGGGGTCGTCATTCCCGCCTTGGGCGGGAATCTCCCTGAGGAGCCCGATCCCGAGAGCACGCTTCGCTACCGCTCGCGGTGACGGGCATCCGTCAATCCCAGCGAAACGAAGGAATCTGCCGGAGGGGGCTCGATCGACGAGATGCCTTCGTCGCTACGCTCCACGCGATACCGTGCGGGCTTCGGCCTGCGTCGCGCAGCCCTCTTCGGCCAAGCCGGCTTCGGCAAGACCCCAACTACGCCAAGACCCCAACTGCGCTGGGTAGGGGTTTTCTGGCTCGCCTCTAGCCGTCTTGGCGCCTTGGCCTCTCGGCGTGACCTCGATTGACAGGCGGCAAGCCGGTCCTTAGCTTTTGCCGCTGCCCGAATCCCACAGGCGAGGTGTTCAGGCATGGGCAAGCGCTCGGAGGAGCTGTTCGCGGAGGCCAGCCGCTACATCCCGGGCGGGGTGAACTCCTCGGTCCGGGCCTTCAAGCCGGTGGGCGGGACCCCACTGTTCATGGAGCGCGGTGAGGGCTCCCGGATCTGGGACGCCGACGGCGTGTCCTACATCGACTACGTGGGCTCCTGGGGCCCCCTCATCCTGGGCCATGCTGCGCCCGAAGTGGTTCGGGCCGTCCAGGAGGCGGCGGGCAAGGGCACCAGCTTCGGCACCCCCACCGAGCTGGAAACGGAGATGGCCCGCTTCCTGTGCGAGCAGGTTCCCTCGATAGACCGGGTCCGGATGTGCAATTCCGGGACCGAGGCCACCATGAGCGCCCTGCGCCTCGCCCGCGGCTACACCAACCGGGACAATGTGGTGAAGTTCGAGGGCTGCTACCACGGCCACGTGGACAGCCTTCTGGTCAAGGCCGGCTCGGGGGCCCTCTCCCTGGGTGTGCCGTCCAGCCCGGGCGTGCCCGCGGGTCTGGCCGAGCACACCCATACCCTGCCCTACAACGACCCCGAGGCGCTTCGCGCCCTTTTCGAGGACCTCGACGGCGAGGTGGCCGCGGTGATCTTGGAGCCGGTGGCCGGCAACATGGGCTGTGTCCCTCCGGAGCCCGAGTTCCTCCAGGCCTTGCGCGAGGCCTGCGACCGCACCGGGGCCGTGCTTATCTTCGACGAGGTCATGACCGGGTTCCGGGTGGGCCTCGGCGGGGCTCAGGCGCACTACGGCGTCCACCCCGACCTGACCTGCCTCGGCAAGGTCATCGGCGGGGGCATGCCGGTGGGCGCCTTCGGGGGCCGGGAAGCGATCATGGCCCATCTCTCGCCCGAGGGGCCCGTCTACCAGGCGGGGACCCTGGCGGGGAACCCGGTAACCATGGCAGCCGGTCTGGCGACGCTGCGGGCTCTGGACGACACCCTTTTCGCCGAGCTGGGCGAGCGCACCGCACGGCTCGCCGAAGGCCTGGCCACGGCCGGGAGCGAGGCCGGGGTGCCGATCGCCGAGAACCACGTGGGGGCCATGTTCGGGATCTTCTTCTCCCAGCGCCCGGTCCGGGGCTTCGACGGCGTGCGGGACGCCGACGCCCACCGCTTCGCCCAGTTCTTCCACGGCATGCTGGCAGAGGGCGTCTACCTCGCGCCCTCCCCCTACGAGGCGGGCTTCCTCTCCCGGGCACACAGCGAGGCCGATGTGGAGGCCACCCTGGAAGCCGCCCGGCGGGTCCTGGCCGGGATGGCCTGAAGCCCGGTCAACGCGGTGACATCGCCGCGGGCCCGTGCTACCGTCCGCGCTTCGTTCACCCCCGGCGATTCCATGCCCACCCATCCCTCCCCGTCCCCGCACCACACCCGGGCAACCCAGGCCCTTCTGGAGGGACTGGGGCTAACCGGAGCCCGCGGGGGACGGACACTGTTCGAGGAGTTCGGCTTCCGCCTCGGCCCCGGGGAGCTCCTCCAGATCGAAGGCCCCAACGGCTGCGGCAAGACCACCCTGCTGCGCATCCTCTGCCTGCTGGCCCTTCCCGAAGCGGGGGAGGTGCGCTGGAACGGGATGCCCGCCGAGGAGGTCCGGCCCGACTACCTGGCCCAACTCGCCTTCCTGGGCCACTCGCCGGGGATCAAGGCCGATCTGACGCCCCGGGAGAATCTGCGGGTAGCGGCAGCTCTCGGGACAAGCCCAACGCACGGGATTAACGGGGTCGAGGAGGCCCTGGCCCGGCTCGGGCTCGAGGCCCAAGGAGACACCCCGGTGGGAGAGCTCTCCGCCGGACAGGGCCGCCGCGCCGCCCTGGCACGGCTGTCGGTGCAAGGGGCCCGGCTCTGGATCCTGGACGAGCCCCTGACGGCGCTGGACCGGGAGGCCAAGCAGCGGGTGGAGGCCCTTTTGGAAGGACACTGCGGCAGCGGGGGCATGGCCATCCTCTCCACCCATCAGTCCATGGAGCTAAGGGATACGGCGGTGACACGGATCCAGCTGGGCGCAACCGTTCGCGCCGGGGAGGCCTAGCCTTGGTCCGGGCCTTCGCCGCCATCCTAGGGCGCGATCTGGTGCTCGCCCTGCGCCGGCGTGGGGAGCTCGGCAATCCCTTGGTCTTCTTCGTGGTCGTGGTCACCCTGTTCCCGCTGGCACTGGGGCCGGCCCAGGAGACCCTGGCCCGGATCGCCCCCGGGATCCTATGGGTCGCCGCCCTGCTCGCCGCCACCCTGGCCATGGAGGCCCTGTTCCGGTCCGATTTCGAGGACGGCTCCCTGGAGCAGCTCCTGCTCTCCCCGCATCCCCCGGCCCTGCTTTTGCTGGCCAAGGTGGCGGCCCATTGGCTCGCCACGGGGCTGCCCCTAATCCTGATATCGCCCTTGCTGGCGCTGTTCGTGAACCTGCCCGGGCAAGCCCTGCCGGTGCTCGTCGCAACCCTGGCCTTGGGCACTCCAACGCTGTCCCTGGTCGGAGCCATCGGCGTGGCACTCACCGTCGGCCTCCGCCGAGGCGGGCTCCTGCTGGCCCTGCTGGTCCTGCCCCTGTATGTACCGGTCCTGATCTTTGCCGCAGGGGCGGTGGATAATGCCGCGGCCGGCCTGTCGGCGGCGGGACCGATCTACTTCCTGGCGGCCCTGCTGGTGCTGGCGGTCACCCTGGCACCACCGGCGACAGCCGCCTCCGTACGGATCTCCCTGGGGTAGCCTCCATGTGGCTATGGTTCCATAGGCTTGCCAGCCCCAAGCACTTCTATCGCGTTGCCGAGCGGCTGAACCCCTGGCTGGGATCGGCCACCCTGGTGGTGCTGATCGTGGGATTGTACTGGGGGCTGGTGATCGCCCCTCCGGACTACGAGCAGGGCGACTCCTATCGCATCATCTTCGTCCACGTGCCCGCCGCGTGGATGTCCTTGTTCGTCTACGCTGTCATGGCCGGGGCGGGGGCCGTGACCTTGGTCTGGCGGCTGAAGGTGGCAGAGGCGGTCATGCGGGCCGCCGCCCCCTTGGGCGCTTGGTTCACCTTCCTCGCCCTGGTTACCGGGTCCCTGTGGGGCAAGCCCATGTGGGGAACCTACTGGGTCTGGGACGCCCGCCTCACCTCGGAGCTGATCCTGCTGTTCCTGTACCTGGGCTTCATCGCCCTGCAGTCCGCCATGGAGGATCGGCGCACGGCAGCGCGAGCCGGGGCCGTCCTGGCTCTGGTGGGGGTGGTGAATATCCCCATCATCCATTACTCGGTGGAGTGGTGGGCCACACTGCACCAGGGCCCCACGGTCACCAAGCTGGACGCGCCCTCCATCAGCCTCACCATGCTGGCCCCCTTGCTGGTGATGGCGCTCGGCTTCCTGTTGCATTTCGCCACCACGGGGCTGATCCGGGCCCGCTGCGAGCTGCTGGAGGGCGAGGCTCGCAGCGGATGGGTCCGGGAACTGGCGCGCCGCCGCAGGACCTAAGGAGGTGACCTTGCAGGAATTCCTGTATATGGGGGGCTACTACCCCTTCGTCTGGCCCGCCTACGGCCTGGTCCTGCTGGTGCTGATCGGGACCCCGGTGGCGGCCCGCCGCCGGGAGCGCCGGATCCTCCGGCGCTTGGCCAGCCAGGAGCCCCGAGGGAAGACAAGCGCATGACGCCTCGCCGCAAGAGACGCCTCTACCTGGCCGGGCTGGTGGTGCTGGGCATGGCGGGCGCCACTGCCCTGTTCCTGACGGCGTTCCAGGAGAACCTCATCCTCTTCCACAGCCCCACCGAGGTGGCCCAGGGGAAGGCACCCACCGGCCGCACGTTCCGGGTCGGGGGGCTGGTCAAGGAGGGTAGCTTGCAGCGGGGCGACGAGGAGCTCCGGGTGCGCTTTGTTGTCACCGATACCGCCCACGAGGTGCCGGTGGTCTACAACGGCATCCTCCCCGACCTCTTCCGGGAAGGCCAGGGCATCGTTGCCAACGGCAAGCTCAACGGCGAGGGGGTATTCGTCGCCGAGGAGGTGCTGGCCAAGCACGACGAGAACTACATGCCCCCGGAAGTGACGGAGTCCCTGGAGAAGGCCGGAGCCCAACCACCCCACGGCCCTGGCGGTCCAGACGGGTCGCCCCAATGATCCCCGAGCTCGGCAGCATCGCGCTGGCCGTGGCGCTGTGCATGGCCCTTGTGCAGGCGGTGTTCCCCCTGATCGGGGCTCAGCGAGGGATCCGGGCCTGGATGGCCGTCGCGCGCCCGGCGGCCTCTGCCCAATTCGGCTTCGTCGCCGCCGCCTTCGCCATCCTGGGCTACTCCTTCGCGGTGAGCGATTTCTCGGTGGCCTTCGTGGCCGAGAACTCCAATCGGGCCCTGCCCCTGTACTACCGGCTCACCGCCATCTGGGGCGGCCACGAGGGCTCCATGCTCCTCTGGTCGCTGATCCTCGGAGGCTGGACGGTGGCCGTAGCCGCCTTCAGCCGGTCCCTGCCGGCGGCGTTCACCGCCCGGGTCCTTGGCGTGATGGGCCTCGTCGGCGCCGGTTTCCTGCTGTTCATGCTGCTCACTTCCAATCCCTTCGCCCGGCTCACCCCCGTCCCCGCCAACGGCGCCGATCTGAATCCCTTGCTCCAGGACATCGGCATGATCATCCATCCGCCCATCCTGTACATGGGCTACGTGGGCATGTCGGTGGCCTTCGGCTTCGCCATCGCCGCCCTGCTGGGCGGGCGGCTCGACGCGGCCTGGGCCCGCTGGTCGCGGCCCTGGGTAACCCTGGCCTGGATCTTCTTGACCCTGGGCGTGGCCGTGGGGAGCTGGTGGGCCTACTACGAGCTGGGCTGGGGCGGCTGGTGGTTCTGGGATCCGGTGGAGAACGCTTCCTTCATGCCCTGGCTGGTGGGGACCGCTCTCATCCACTCCCTCGCGGTCACCGAGAAACGGGGAATGTTCAAGGCCTGGACGGTCCTTCTGGCCATCACCGCCTTCTCGCTGTCCCTGCTGGGGACCTTCCTGGTTCGCTCCGGGGTCCTAACCTCCGTCCACGCCTTCGCCACTGACCCCGCCCGGGGCATCTACATCCTGGCCTTCCTCGGTCTGGTAGTGGGCGCCTCGCTGCTGCTCTACGCCCTGCGGGGCCCGGCCACGCTCGGGGGCTCCCGCTTCGCTCCGGTCTCGCGGGAGACCCTGCTGCTCGCCAACAATGTTTTGCTGGTGGTGGCCATGGGCACCGTCCTGCTGGGTACCCTCTACCCCCTCGCCGTGGAGGCCGTGGGTGGGGGCAAGCTCTCGGTGGGTCCGCCCTATTTCAATACGGTGTTCCTGCCCCTGATGAGCGTCCTGCTGCTGCTGCTCGGGATCGGCAACCTGGCCCGCTGGAAGCACGACACCTTCGCCCGCCTCTGGCGCCACCTCCGCTACGCCCTACTGGGCGCCGCGGTGCTCGGATTGGGTGTTACGGCCATGATCGCTGACGGCGGGATGCCCATCATGGTGGCGCTGGGGCTTGGCCTGGCGATCTGGGTGGCCGTAACCAGCCTGCAATCGGTCTGGGCCCAGGTCTCCGGGAAGCGCTCCCTGCGAGAGGGCCTCGCCCGGCTCCCGGCCGGGGTCTACGGCATGGCCCTGGCGCATCTGGGCCTGGCGGTCACGGTGGTGGGCATCACCATGACCAGCGCCTTCGAGTCGGAGCGCCGGCTGCGCATGGCGCCCGGCGAGACGGCCGAGGTCGCGGGCTACACCTTCACCTTCGAAGGGATCCGCCAGGTCCAAGGCCCCAACTACCAATCGGATCGGGGCACCCTCCGCGTGACCCGGGGCGACGATTTGGTCACCACCCTCCGCCCGGAGAAGCGGCATTACGTCTCCGGCGGCCAACCCATGACCGAGGCCGGGATCGACCCCGGCCTGACCCGCGATCTCTACGCCTCCCTCGGCCAGCCCGTTAACGAACAGGGGGCCTGGAGCATCCGCCTCTACCACAAGCCCTTCGTGCGCTGGATCTGGCTGGGCGCCGTATTCATGGCCCTGGGCGGCGGCATCGCCCTCACCGACCGCCGTTACCGGCGCGCCGGGAACCGCCAGGAGAAGACGGCCTCGGCGACCACCGCCACCCCCGCCGCCACCGGGGCTTCCTGAATCATGCGGGCGCGGTTACTGATCCC
>JAHEOG010000220.1 GCA_018609925.1 Gammaproteobacteria bacterium | reverse complement strand
GATGACCTGCTTGTCGGTCCGGAGAGGGAGCGGGCCGGTCTGACGATACTCTGCTTGGTGGGAGAGGCCTTCCTTCGGGGCAAGGGGCCCTGGAGCCGGCGGGAGCTGGAGAAGCGCCTGGCGCTTCCCAGGCGCCCCCTGGAAGCGCTGCTGGTGGACCTGGAGGCCGCCGGCCTCATTGCCGCCACGCGGGGTCCTCCCCCGGCCTACTTGCCCGCGGGCGACCCGGACCGCGTCCCGGTGAAGGGCGCCCTGGAGGCCATTCGCCGTAACCGGGGCCTGGGCCCGGAAGGCGGCCACAGCATCCCGGCCCATCCCGCGGCGGATGCCATCTTGGAACGGTTGGAACGGGGCCTGACGGAGCAGCTCGGCAATGCCACCCTGGCCTCCTTCCTGGAGCAGGAAGAGCCGGAGAAGAAGCCCAAGCCCCGCCGTGGTAGCCGAAGCACCGGCTGAAGCCCGAGCTCGGGTTGCAATCGAGCCCGCTTGCCCCTATATGGATAGCGGTTCATCCCTGGAAATCGGACGAGGAGGTTAGGTCCCATGCCGACCTACGACTACGCCTGCGCATCCTGCGGCCATCGACTGGAGGTCAAGCAGCGCATGAGCGAAAACCCCCTGGAGATCTGCCCGGAATGCTCCGAGCCGGCCCTGCGCAAGCAGCTAAGCAGCTCCGGGGCCTTCGTCCTGAAGGGCGGTGGCTGGTTCCGGGACGGCTACGCCGGACCCAGCGAGCGCAAGAAGGAGAGCGCTCAGGGGGCCTCGGAGGGCTCCTCCTCCAGCTCCTCCGATTCCTCCGGGGAGAGCTCCTCCTCCGCCTCCGAAAAGGCCTCCTCCGAAAAGGCGTCATCGCAAGCCTCAGAGTGATCACCCCGAGCCCCGAAGTCACCCGGAATCCTCCGGCTCCCTGCTGAGCCCGGCCACTAAGCCAGAAAGAGCGCCTTGGAAGACCTTGGACTGGTCATCACCACCCTGGGGGCCCTGCTCCTGCTGGGGCTTTGCGGGGACCTGCTTTCCCGATGGCTGCCCCTGCCCCGGGTGACCCTGTTGATCCTGTTCGGCGTATTGATCGGTTCCAGCGGGCTGGCCCTGCTGCCGGAGCGGACCGAAGACTGGTATCCGCTTATCAGCGACATCGCCCTCCTGATGGTCGGCTTTCTGCTGGGGGGCAAGCTGTCCCTGGCCAACTTCCGGCGGGTGGGCCGGAGCGTCCTGGGCATCTCCCTGTTCAAAGTGGCCGGAGTGGCCCTGTGCGTCTTTCTCGGTCTTCTGCTGGTGGGGGTATCGCCGGTTCTGGCCCTGGTCCTGGCCGGCATCGGTCCGGCTACCGCCCCGGCGGCCGTAACCAACGTGGTCGAGGAGTTGGGGGCCGAAGGCAGCTTCACCGATACCCTGCTGGGCGTCGTCGCGATCGACGACGCCTGGGGCTTGATCGTCTTCTCCCTGCTGCTGGCGGTGGCCCAGACGTTGACGGGGGGCGCCGAGGGAAGCGCCCTGGACGCGATTCGGTACGGGGCCTGGGACCTGGGGGGCGCCCTGATCCTGGGGCTTGCGGTCGGCATCCCGGCGGCCTACCTTACCGGGCGACTCAATCCCGGTCAGCCGATTCAGGCCGAGGCCCTGGGCGTGGTGCTTCTGGCCGGCGGTCTGGCGCTGTGGCTGGAGGTCTCGTACCTGCTCACCGCCCTGACGGTGGGGGCCACCATCGTCAACCTAGCCACCCACCATGACCGGCCCTTCCATGAGATCGAGCACATCGAGTGGCCGTTCATGATCCTGTTCTTCCTGCTGGCGGGGGCCTCGCTGCACGTGGCGGCATTGGCCGGGGTGGGTGTGGCCGGGGGTGCCTATATCGGCTTTCGGGGGCTGGGGCTGGTGATCGGCTCCTCCCTTGGCGGCTTTGTGATCGATGCCCAAACCCGCATACGGCGCTGGATGGGCTGGGCTACCATGCCCCAGGCCGGAGTCGCCCTGGGCATGGCACTGGTGGCGAGCAATGCCCTGCCCGAGGTGGGCGCGGAGGTGCTGCCCCTGGTGGTGGGGTCCACCGTGGTGTTTGAGCTGCTCGGCCCGGTCTTGACCCGCGCGGCCCTGATCCGGTCCGGAGAGGGAGGGAACCGCCGGAGCGGGCTGGACGGGGAGGCCTGAAGGTCGGCCAGCCCGGGGCACAACCCAAGGGGGCCGATGCCGTTGCCCCATAAGCGCGGTCCGGGTGCTGCCCTTGTTGCTGGGCCCGGGGGGAAAATCTCGGCCAAGCCGGTAAATACAGCTCCAACCGACATGGACCGGAGGGGGATTGCCTTTAACGACCCTTATTCTTGGTTTCCTGTCGGCGCTGATCGCGGTGGTCGTGGGAAGCATGTGGCTTTCCCGGGCCCTGACCACCTTGAGCCAGCGCATCCCCATTCAGCCGGGTCTGATGGGTCTGATCACCGCGCTGGGGGCGGACTCCCCGGAAATCACCTCGGCCGTCACCGCCCTGGTCGCGGGGGAGCATGAGGTCGGTTTGGGGGTCGTCCTGGGATCGAACCTGTTCAATCTTGCCGGCCTGTTGGGGCTGAGCGGCGTGCTCGCGGGCCGGATCGCCCTGCCGCGCCCGAGCCTCCTGTTCAACGGTGGGGTGTCGCTGGTGGCGACAGGGGTGGTCGCCCTGTTGATCTATCACGCGATTGCCCCCGTCTGGTCGTTCGCCCTGCTGGCCATGATCCTGGCCGGCTACACCCTCTTGCTGAGCCTTCCGGAAGGCTGGGTGCACGGTTTCGGGTTGCCGAGCTGGATCGCCAGGCCCCTTGCCGGGCTGCTGGCTGTGACCCACCACCACGCGAGCCGGGGCGATCGCCAAGCATCCGCCACCCCTTCCCGGAGGAAAACCAGCGGTTGGTGGCTGGCGTTCCAGGTGGTCGCGGCCCTGCTACTGATCGTGCTAGGCAGTATGGAGATCGTGCACACCACGCTACCGCTCGCCGAGGCCGCAGGGATCCCGCGGAGCCTGGTCGGGGCCCTGATCCTCGCCGCCCTAACCGGCATCCCCAATGCCTACACCGCCGCCCAGCTGGCCCGGCGCAAGGAAGGGGCGGCGGTGGTGAGCGAGACCCTCAACAGCAACACCATCAACCTGGTTGTGGGGATCGGCCTGCCCGTGCTGGTTTTCGGGATGCATGCCAAAGAGGGGGTTGCGATCCTCGAGGTCTGGTGGCTGCTGGGCCTGACGGCCCTGGCGGTGCTCTTGCCGGCCCTCGCGGGGGCCATCACCCGCCGCATCGGCGTTGCCATCATCGGTCTCTATCTGCTCTTTGTCGCCGTGCGCGTGGCCTTTCAGTGAGAGGGCACAATTCGGGGAACGGCCGGTCATGAAGGATTTCCCTGCCGGCATCGGCTACCTGATCGAGGGCTTCCGGCTCATCGTCCGGCCCGAATGGCGCCGCTACGCAGCCGCCCCTGTCCTGGTCAGCCTGGTGGTCCTCATTGGGGTGGTGTTGCTGCTGGCCTTGGGCTTTGAAACGTGGCTGGCGGTGTTGCTCCCCGGAGGCTGGGGGTGGCTGGAGTGGCTCCTCTGGCCCTTGTTCGCGGCCGTCATCGCCCTCATCGCCCTGTTCGCCTTCGTCCACCTGGCCAACATCGTGGGCGCCCCGTTCAACGACCTCCTGGCCGAGCGGGTCCGCGAATGGCGCCGGGGGGAGCCCCTGCCCGAACCCGGCTGGCGCCAGGTACTGAAGGAGGGCCCGAGGGCGATCTCGAACGCTGTCCGGGCCCTGGCCTACGGGCTCTTCTGGGCGGTGCCGCTGCTGCTGGTGAGCCTGATCCCAGGGGTCAATCTGATCGCCCCGGTGCTATGGGTGGGGTTCAACTCCTGGATGCTGGCGGTGGAGTACGCCGATTATCCTCTCGGGGGCCGGGGTCTTTCCTTCCGTCGACAGAGGGGCGTCCTGGCCCGGAACCGTGCCCGGTCCCTGGGATTCGGACTGGCGACCCTGGTGGCCACATCCATCCCGGTGGTGAACCTGGCGGCCATGCCCGCCGCAGTGGCCGGGGCCACGCTGATGCTCGACGGGGAGGGGGTAGACTAGCCGCGATTCCCTCGCCGGCTTCCCCTAGCGATCATTCGCGACGACCACGGACAAGGAAGGAGAGACCATGAGCGATGGATCCGACAAGCTGGGCCTGCGGGAAGTGGTGGGCAGCGTCCTGGCGGCGATGTTCGGGGTGCAGAAACGGGAGGTTCAGGAGCGGGACTTCGGCAGCGGCCGGGCCGCGCCGTTCATCATCACCGGACTCGTTATGACGATCCTTTTTGTCCTGGCCCTGGTGGGGGTGGTCCAGCTGGTCCTGAGCCTCGCGGCCTGAGGGAAGGGCGCACAAAAGGCTCCGGAAGCTAGGTTAGGGCCCCCTTCACTGCCTCCGTCCGGTCGGTGGCCTCCCAGGGGGAGCCGGCCCCCTCCCGGCCGAAGTGGCCGAAGCGGGCCGCGGGCGTGTAGAGGGGCCGGCGGAGATCGAGGGCCTCGATGCAGCCGCCGGGGGTGAAGTCGAAGATCTCGCGTAGGGCCCCTGCCAACCGGTCATCGGATCGGGACCCGGTGCCCAAGGTGTCCACCGCGACCATGACCGGCTCGACCACCCCGATGGCGTAGGCCAGGCGCACCTCGGCGCGGCGGGCGAAACCGGCGGCCACCAGGTTCTTGGCGGCATAGCGCGCCATGCAGGCGGCCGATCGGTCCAACTTGGTCGGGTCCTTGCCCGAGAAGGCGCCGCCCCCGTGCGGGGAGCCCGGACCGTAGGCGTCCTGAACCATCTTGCGGCCGGTAACCCCGGCATCGCCCTTGGGACCCCCCACCACGAACCGTCCGGTGGCATTGAACAGCAGGTCGTCGCTCCCGGGCAGCCAGCCCTCCGGAAGGACGGGGCGCAGCAGGGTCTCCACCACTGCCTCGTGCTCTTGCGCGGGATCGGCTTCCGGTGCGTGCTGGAGGGAGATCACGAGCTTGTCCAGCCCCACCGGGCGCTCGCCGTCGTACCGTACCGCGAGCTGGCACTTGCCGTCCGGGCGCAGCCAGGACAGCTCCCCGGTCTTCAGGGCCGCCGCCTGGCGCTCCATGATGCGGTGGCTGTAGTGCTGCGGTGCCGGCATCAGGACCTCGGTCTCGTCGCAGGCGTAGCCGATCATAATGCCCTGGTCTCCGGCCCCGAGCCGCCCCCCTTCGCGGTCCACCCCGCGGGCGATGTCCGGGCTCTGCGCCTCGATGGCGTTGATTACCCCCACCTCCTCGGCGCTGAAGCCCAGACCTTCGCGGCCGTAGCCGATCTCCCCCAGCAGCTCCCGGACCCAGGTGGCGAAATCGGGCCGGGCGTCGGCGGTGACCTCGCCCAGCAGCACCACCAGTCCGGTCTTCACCCCGGTCTCCACCGCCACGCGGGCCTGCGGATCGCGCTCCAGGAAGCGGTCCAGGATCCGGTCGGAGATCTGGTCGCAGACCTTGTCGGGGTGGCCGGCGGCCACCGATTCGGCGGTGTATATTCGCTCCATTGAGGCCTCGGCCTTCGCTTCTCTGTCGGGAAAGGGTAGGGGGTTCCAGAAGCCCGCTCAATTCGGGGCTGCCGGGAATGGCGGGCGCCGCCTTCTTTTGGACCGTGGCTGGGCCCCGCTCAGTCCCCAGGACCGGCCACGACCGCCTGGGGACGACCGGCGGCGAAGCCGGCGATGTTGGCCATGGTGGTATCGAGGATCCGCTGCAGGGCCTGCTCGGTGTTGAAGGCAGAGTGGGGCGTGATGAAGACGTTGCGCATGCGCAGCAGGACGTGGTCCGCCAGCAGGGTGCGGTAGTCGTACTCTTCCTGGAACAGGGAGTGCAGAACCTCGGTCTCCTCCCGGACCACCGGCTCTTCCGGCAGGACGTCTAGGCCGGCCGCTCGCACCCGCCCGTCGGCCAGGGCCTGGAGCAGGGCGTGGACGTCCACCAGCCCGCCGCGGGCGGTGTTGATCAGCACGACCCCCGGCTTCATGCGGTCGAAGGCCTCGCGGGAGATCATGCCCTGGGTCTGAGGGGTCTCCGGGACGTGCAGAGTAATGACGGCGGAGCCCCGATAGAGCCCGTCCAGATCCGTGTAGGTGACCCCTTCCCGGTCCTCCAGGTCCGGGTCCGGGTGGAGGTCATAGGCCAGGACCTCCATGCCGAAGCCCCGGGCGATGTCCACCACGTGGCGGCCGATGGCACCGGTGCCGACCACCCCGAGGACCCGGCCGCGCAGGTCAAAGCCCTGCAGACCCTCGGGGGAGAAGTCCCCGCGCCGCGTGCGGTCGATGGCCTCCACTAGGTTGTGGCTGATGGTCAGCAGCAGCCCGAAGACGTGCTCGGCCACGGTGTTCTCGCCGTAGCTGGCCACGTTGCAGACGGTGATGCCGCGCTCGCGGCACGCCGCCAGGTCGATGTGGTCGTAGCCGGTGGAGCGGGTGGCCACCAGCTTCAGGTGGGGCAGGGCGTCCAGCACCTCCCGGTCGACCTGGGAGTAGATGAACGGGCTGATCGCCTCCACGTCCGCGAATTCGGCGGCGTTGTCCGGACCCAGGGGACGGGACTCGTAGCGAACGCAATGCTGGGACTCCAGCGCCCGGAAGGCTTCGGTCTCCCAGGGCTCCACCTCGACAACCGCGATGCGCATGACGTCTCCTTGTGTGGGGCCATTCGGGCCCTTTCGAGAGGGGGGCGGGCCGGTTGCGCCCGAATGACTCGGCTGCTCCCTTTCCCCCATTCTCGGCCGCCGCTACCATTTCCGCCATGACCGATTCCGAGCCCGCCGTTACCCGCTTCGCTCCCAGCCCCACCGGGCCCATCCACCTCGGCAACGCCCGCACGGCCCTGTTCAATTGGCTCCTGGCGCGCTCCGAGGGAGGCTCCTTCGTGCTGCGGATCGAGGACACCGACACCGAGCGCTGCCGGCCGGAGCACGCCGAGGCCCTGATGAGGGACCTGCGCTGGCTGGGCCTGGACTGGGATGCCGGCCCGGATCGT
>JAHEOG010000219.1 GCA_018609925.1 Gammaproteobacteria bacterium | reverse complement strand
TATGAGAGGTCCGGGCCTTGCGGTCGGTGCCGCGCTTACCGGGGCCCTGATCGGCTGCGCTGCCGAGGCCCCTCCCGTCTCCCCGGACTCGGAAAGGCCCATGGAGCCGGCTGAAGAGGGGCTCCAGATGGTCTCGCGGGTCAGCGAGGCCGCCTTCGCTACCTCCGGTCTGCGCATCGACAGCCCCGAGCTCAGGGCTTACCTCGAGCGGGTCACCTGCCGGGTGGCCGACGAGCACTGCCCCGACGTCCGGCCCTACGGGGCGGCCATTCCGGACTTCAACGCCTCCATGGCCCCCAACGGCTTCATGCAGATCTGGACGGGCCTGTTGCTACGCGTCGAGAGCGAGGCCCAGCTCGCCGCCGTGATCGGCCACGAGATCAGCCACTACGTCCAGCGCCACTCCCTGGAGCGCTTCGAGACCACCCAGCGCACGGCCAATGTCCTGCTCGCCGCCCAGCTCGGAACCGCCTTCGGGGGGGTGGGCGGACCTTCGATAGGCCCCCTGCGGTTCGACCCGAGCCAGGTGGGCGAGCTCGTGGCTCAGGGCTATCTGGCCGCCTATTCCCGCGATCAGGAGGCGGAGGCCGATCGCCGGGGCCTGCGCAACCTGGTGGAGGCCGGCTATGCCCCTGGGGCCGCGGCACAGGTCTGGGCCAACCTGATGGAGGAGCGCCGGGCCTGCGACCTGCCCACGCCCCCGGCCCTGTTCGCATCCCATCCGCCATCCGAGGAGCGCCTGCGGAGCCTTCGCGAGCTGGCCCAGGGTATTCAAAACCGGGGGGAAGAGGGACAAACGGACTTCCTGGAGGCCACCCTACCCCACCGGCAGCGGTGGCTGCGCATGGAGCTGACCGCGGGCCACCTCTGTCGGGTCCGGGTGGTGATCGAGCGCCTCCTGGAACAGGAGCGCGGCCTTGGGGTGCTGCGCTACTACCAGGGCGAGGTCTACCGGAAGCGGGGCGAGGAGGGCGACCTCGACCGCGCCGTGCGGGCCTATCGTCAGGCCCTGGAGCATGACGACGCCCCCGTCGGGACCCGGCGGGACCTGGGCCTCGCCCTGGAGCGGGCCGGACGGGAAGAGGCAGCGAGGAACGCCTTCCGTGACTACCTGGAGGCCAACGAGGAGGCCGGAGACCGGGCCATGGTGCAACAGTATCTGAAGGAGCTGGGCTCCTGATGCGCCGGCTCGCCCCGATCGCCATTGCCGCGGCCCTGGCACTTACCGGCTGTGCCGCCCAAGGTCCGACCCGCCCTGACGGGACGGCCAGGGCGGCCGAGCATTACCAGGTGGAAACGGAAGTGGCATGGAACCGGGTCCAACTTGACCGATTCGCGCTATGGACTGTGGACGGGCCGCAGCTCCAGCAGCTGCGCTTCTATCGCCCTCTAGAGCCCGGAGACCGGCTGGGCTCCTCGCGCGGAGGGGGCGAAAGCGGACTCCGATACCAGGGCTGGATGCGGGCCCACGACGTAGTGGACCTGGTCACCGCCGCCCTGGCTCGATCCGGGAGCTTCCAGGTCCGGACAGAAGGCCCGAAGCCGGCCCCCTTCGGAGACCGCAGCGGCTTCCGGTTCGGGCTCACCTTCGCCTCGCAGGCCGGGCTTCCCTACCGGGTCCTGGGGCGGGGATGGATTGATGGCGCGGATCGGCTGCACCTCGTCCTCTACCTCGGTAGCCAGGACCACTACTTCGGGGCCTATCGGGAGGAGGTGACGCGCATCCTCGACTCGCTCCAGCCATCCTGAGCCGGATGCCGGCGGTCCGATTGGGGGGCCGGGGCGGGAGCGGACTCCGATCACCGCCCCGGGACCGAGGGCCAGCCGAAATGGAAGCCCTGGGCGCTCTGGCAGCCCAGGGCCTTCAGCTTGGCGGCCTCGGCCGGGGTCTCCACCCCTTCCGCGGTCTGGGCCAGCCCGAACTCCCTCGCCAGGGTGAGGATGGCGGCGACAATGGCCCGATTGCCCCGGTCCCGATCCAGGTCCCGAACGAACATCCGATCCACCTTGAGCCGGTCCACCGGCAGGTGCTTAAGGTAGCTCAGAGAGGCGTAGCCGGTACCGAAGTCATCGATGGCGATCCGCACGCCCTCGCCCCGCACCTCCTCCAGCCGGGTCAGGATGGTCGGATCCAGCTCCATCAGGGCCTGCTCGGTGATCTCCAGCTCCAGCTTCTCGGGCGGCAGACCCGCTTCCTGGTGCATGGTCAAGATGGCCTCGGCGAACTCCGGGCGCCGGATCTGGAGGGGGGAGACGTTCACCGCCAGGTAGGGGAGCGCTTCCCCTTCTGCGCCCCAACGGGCCACCTCCGCGCAGGCCGTGCGCCCTACCACCTCCCCCAGCTCCTCAATGAGCCCGTTCGCTTCGGCCACCGGGATGAACCGGTCCGGCGGGATCCACCCTTCCCACGGGTGGTACCAGCGCGCCAGGGCCTCGTAGCCGATGACCGCCTCGTCGGAGAGACGGACGAGGGGCTGGTAGGCCACCCGGATCTCGCCCTTGTCCAGGGCCTCACGCAGGCGGGCTTCCACCACGACGCGGTCGGTGGCCTGACGGATCAGCTCGGGACGGAAGAAGGCCCACTGGTCCCCGCCGCGGGATTTGGCGTAGCGCAGTGCGGCGTCGGCGTTGCGTAACAGCTCCTGGGTCTGGCTGCCGTCCTCTGAATACAGGGCGATCCCGATGCTGCATTGCATGCCGACTACCTGGTCCCCCAGCTGGATGGGGGCCTGGAAGGTCGCCTGGAGCTTGCCGGCGACCGTTTCCGCCGCCTCCCGATCCCTCAAGGCCTCCGCCACCACCACCAGCTCGTCGCCGCCCAACCGCCCGACGGTGTCCTGACCCCGCAGGGAATTCCGAAGCCGACGCCCCACCTCCACCAGAAGCTCGTCGCCAGCCTCGTGACCGAGTCCCTCGTTGATGTCCTTGAAGTTGTCCAGATCCAGGTAGAGCAAGGCGAACGGCTGGCCCGAGCGCTTGGCCCGCGCGACGGCCTGACCGATGCGGTCCTGGATCAGCATGCGATTGGGCAGCCCCGTCAGGGGATCGTAGTAGGCGAGGCGCTCGAGCTGCTCCTCCAGGCGCTTGCGCTCGGTGATGAGGGTGATGTGGCCGTGCCACAGGACGCTGCCGTCCGGGAGGGGCTCCGGGGTGGATTGGCCCTCCAGCCACTCCATGGGCCCCCACCCCGTCTCGTCCTTGGCCGGGAAGACCCGTCCCTGAAAGTGCCAGGGGGTCAGGTTCCGGGCGCTCTCCCCGATGCCCTCCCAGAGCCCGGGCAGGTCATCCGGATGGATCCGCTCGAAATCCGGGGTTGCATCCTCTTTGACCGCCTCGGGAGGGATCCCGAAGACCCGCTCGTGGGCCTCGCTGGCGTAGGGAATGGCCGAATGGCCCGTCTCGGGCCAGTACCGGAACTGGTAGATAACACCCGGCGTATTCTCGGCGATCTTGCTGAGCTCGGCCTTGGGACCCCCCCATTGCGTTCCCTCCTCGGAGACATCCCGCTGGAGGCTGAGGAAGCGGATGACCCGATCCTCTTCATCCCGCAGGGGCAGGATCGCCCACTCCACAAGGAAGGGGGTGCCGTCCTTGCGGTAGTTGGTGGTCCAGCCGAGGAAGGGCTCGCCGCCCTCCAGGCAACCGCGGAGCCTGTCGAGAACGGCCCGTTCCGTTTCCGGCCCCTGGAAGAGGCGTGGGGTCCGCCCCACGAGCTCGTCCGGGGAATAGCCGGTGAGGGCCTCGATGGCGGGATTGGCGTAGAGGATCCGGGGACCGGGAAGGTCGAGCTCGGCGTCGGTGATCAGGGCCGGGGTGGTACTGGCGTCCAGGTGCTCGGTCAGGCTCGAGTCCCAGGCCGACTCTTGCAGTGGCAACGGCACCTCCCTCCACCGGCTGCGGCAAGGGGCTGTGCCCATCCCTTGTACCATTGGAAGAGAGGCCTCGCTACCGGTCCCTCCTGGCTATCCGGACGAGGTCCGGCCCCCGAGGGACTCGCCGAGGGGCCCCAGCACCGAATTCCGTGACCGTCTTCCCAGAAATCCCCCGGTCCCCATCGCATGGAACCCTATGCCACCAGAACCCGTCCTCCGGGAGACGACGATCGGATCCTCCGGGATCCAACTCAGCGTCCCCTACCGAGCGCCAACCGAGGGCAGCACCTATGGCCAAGGGCGCCCCAGCGAGCCCCCATCCCACCGCTCCCCGCCTGGCCCACATAAGGTACCGCGCTCGGATCATGGCCCTGATGGGGGGCGCGATCGCACTGGGGCTCCTGCCCAACGAGCTCCTGCTGGGGAACACCAAGGAATCCCCCCTGCTGGTGGTCTTCCGCCTCGGCATCGCCGCGTTCCTCTCCTTCGGGGCCTTTGCCCTCAGCCGGTCGCCTCCGACCCGCTTCCACGTCCTCGGGGGCACGCTGGGGGTCTTCCTGCTCTTCCTCGCCGGGTTCTTCCTGTTTCCCCTGGGGTTGTTCGACCGCCTGCCACCGGGGTTCGCCACCGCCTACGCCATGACCCCGCTGGCGATCCTCGCCCTGGCCGGCATCTTCCCGTTCCTGATTAGCGAAGGGGCCCTTCTGGTCGGGGTCGTGGTGGGCTTCTTCATATCCGCCGTGGCGGGGCAGCTGCTGCCCCCGGAAACGGTCATCGCGCAGGTTGCCTGGGCTACCGCCCTGCTGGCCGCGGTCGTCCTCTGGATGCAGAAGATCACCCTGAGGTCGCTGGAGCACGCCGACCTCCTGGGCCGGACGGATCCCCTGACCGGGACCTACAATCGCCGGGGCCTGGAGGAGGCCGGGAGCAGGGTCGGTCTCAGTCGCCAAAACTTCGCCCTGCTGCTCCTCGACGTCGACAACTTCAAGGAGATCAACGACACCTACGGCCACGCCTGCGGGGATTCCCTCCTCCAGATCCTGGCGAGCACCTTGCTGGAGAACACCCGGGGCGAGGACACCGTGGCCCGGATCGGCGGCGATGAGCTGGTCGTGCTGACCGTCCAGGAGCGCGTCCAGGACGGCCGCGCCTTCGCCGAGCGGATCCAGGACCTTCTGCGAAGGAATCGACCCGTCTGCAACGGGCAGGAGGTCCCTTTGTCCCTCTCCGTGGGCCTTGCGCTGCGCGGCAAGGGGGAGGCCTTCGAATCGGTCCTGCAGCGCGCCGATGCGGCCCTGTACGCGGCCAAGGAGGCGGGAGGGGACCGGGTGGCAGCCGCCGGCCGGCCGGAGGGGCAGGAAAGGGCCCTCGAGCTCGGATAGCAAGGGGGAGGGGCGGAACCAGGAGTCGGCCTTCCGGCTAGGTGCAGATTAGGCGAGCACGGACGGATCCTTTCCGCCTCCGGGAAAGCTCGCCGGGCCCGGGCTCGGTCCCCACTTGTGAAGGATGCGGCCCCGAAGCTGCCATCCGCTCACCTTCATCCCTCCAACCAGCCAGGTAGCCCACGGGTCCAATTCCCGGGCCTCCCGGAAGGGGAAGTAGCGCTGATGGGCCAGCTCCTGACGGACTCGATCCGGATCCCGGTCCCCGATGGCCTCCCGGAAGCTTCCGTTGGGCACGAGGATCAGCCCCAGTTCCGGATCCCGGAAGGCATGGGTGCCGGGCCCCGCCCAATGGGGTCCCCCTGAAAAAGCGGACTTGAGGTAGTCCCGGAGGCTGCGGATGCCGGCGTCCCCCTCTCCAACGGGGACCGCGCGGCTCCCGAGGGCGGAAGCCTCGTGCTCATCCAGATCCAGGTAGGATCCGGGCGGATACCGCATGCCGTCGCTGGCGACGTGGACCGACAGCAACCGATACAGCATAAAATCCCCTCATCCGCATCCCCCCCGAAGTCGTGTTCCGGTTTGCGACCCTGTCCACAGCAGGATGACGAACAAAGCGCTCTACAGGATCCTACACTGTCCTCCCATGCTCCAACCACCGAGCCCATCGTCACAATGCCGCTACCCGGTTTCGTAGGGCATCGCTGGCCCGGAGACTGGGAGGTCCTTGTCCCCCTTATACGAGGACATCCGCCATGGCCGAGCTGCTGACCACCTCGGAGCGCAACCAGAAGGTCCGGCTCATCCTCCTTGCGGTCATTACGGTGATCCTCGCCGGGTGGGCGCTGAAGGCCACCGCCATGGTCACCATGCCCCTGGCCCTGGCCTTCTTCGTGGCAGTCATCCTCCAGCCCCTGCAAGAGTGGTTTGAAGAACGGCTTCCCGGCCGCCTCCGGTTTTTAAGCTTGATCCTCACCATGCTTTTCCTGCTGGCCGTTCTGGTCGCCCTCGCGTTTGGGGTCTGGTCCAGCCTAGGGTTGATCGCCGACAAGGCCCCGACCTACGCCGAGGCGGCCCGGGATCTTTGGGATCGACTTCAGGCCACAGCCCAACGCCGGAACATCCCCCTGGAAGAGGCCGTGCCGCCCCTTCGGGAACTGGGCACGCGGGCCCTCGCCCTGCTGACAACCGGGTTCACCCGGATCGGGGTATTCACCCTGACCCTGCTCCTGGTGTTCTTCCTGGTCCTTTTGATGCTGCTGGAGACGGAGGAATGGCGTGCCAAGCTGGGTCAGGCACTGGGCACCGAACGGGCCGAAGCCGTGGTCGGCTCGTTGGAGTCCATCGAGGAAAAGGTGCGCAAATTCCTCCTCATCAAGACCCTGGTGAGCGCCCTTTCGGGGGTCTCGGGGGGGCTTTGGCTCTGGCTCCTGGGAGTGGACCTGGCCCTCCTGTGGGGCCTGCTGATCTTCCTCCTGAACTACATCCCCCACATCGGCTCGATCATCGGGGTCTTCCCTCCTTCCGTGGTGGCCCTTTTGCAATTCGGTCCGGGTTGGGCCCTTCTGGCCATCGCCGGTCTGACGGTGATCGAGCAGGTCCTCGGCAATTTCGTCGACCCGCGTTTGGAAGGCCGGACCCTGGCGATCTCCCCCATCGTGGTGCTGCTCTCCATCGTATTCTGGGGCTGGGTTTGGGGGATCGTAGGGGCCCTTATCGGGGTGCTGTTGACCGCTTCCCTGATCATCGTTTGCGACCACGTGCCCTCCCTGCGCCCCATCGCACACCTCCTGAGCCGCCCCACCCGGGGACAGATTCCCGACAAAGGCCTCGGGGAGGCTTCCTGAGGGGGTCGTCCAGGAAGGCCATCGAAGGGAGCCTCGTTTCTCCGAGGGAGGTTTGGGCGCTTCGAGGCTCCGTGTGGAACCCCGTT
>JAHEOG010000218.1 GCA_018609925.1 Gammaproteobacteria bacterium | reverse complement strand
GGCAGTAGGCAGTAGGCAGTAGGCAGTAGGCAGTAGGCAGTAGGCAGTAGGCAGTAGGCAGTAGGCAGAAGCAAGATAGCAAAAGCCGCCCATCGGGAACACTCGTTGGCTGAAGAGCCGGAGCCAAGAGGAGGGGCGGCGGTCCCGCGAGATTCCCGTATGCGCGGGAATGACAAATCTCACCCTCGTCATCCCAGCCGGAGCGAAGCGGAGAGCCGGGATCTCCCAGGGAGCCCCCACCGGTTCCATCGACACGGCCCATCAGAGGGATTCCCGCTCAAGGCGGGAATGACGGCCCTCCCTGTCCGTCATCCCGGCCGGCACTCCAGCGGCGAGCGGAAATCTCGCCAGGAGGGCCTTCGGGGAGATTCCCTCCCTGCACGGGAATTACGGTACCATCCGGAAAAAAGGCTATTGCTTTTCGGGTACCCGAGGAGGTAGGAATCCCATCGCCTTCGAAAAGGTTTTACGGCAGGCTTCGCAGGCGAATGCGGGATGGTTCGACCACGACATAAAGCCGCCTGAGCCGTTCTCCCCGTTCCTGAAATAATCGATCCAAACGCTGGAACCGGCTTTGCCAGGCCACATCCTGGAGCCGAAGAAGGATGATTCCCGGAAGGTCCCGGTTCACCCGGAATACCAAGTCTCCGAAATCCTTGTCCTCGGTAAGGATAATTCGCTCCTGGGAAACGGCGGTTTCCAGAACTTCCTGATCCGTAACCCCTCGCGAAAACTCACCGATGTAGAGAATGTCGTACCCTCTTTCCCGGAGGGCTCCAACCAAAGGAGCCTGAATATTCTCGTCCGCGAGTAGCCGCACCGGGCCTCAACCCAGAATGAGCTCTTCTTCGGCAAGGTAATCCGCCGCAAAGACCTCGGCCGCGCGAACGTCTTCAAGCTCCAGGCGGGGATGGTTCTGGATGATCTGGTCGGCGGTTAGTCCCCCACCCAACTCCCGAAGGATCTGCTCCACGGTAACCCGGGTTCCCTTCACCACGGGCTTTCCGAACATAATCTCGCGATTCCTCTCGATTCGTGGATGATGAGCCATTTTCGATTCCCTGCCGTCAAGGCCTTGGATCAGTCTAGCGGAAGCAAAGTGGCTCGGGTAGGGAGCGGGAATCCAGTAAGGGACGCCAGGAGCGGTAATGACGGATTGGGGTTGAGGGAACGACCGAAGATTAGGCCAGCGGACCGCCCCATTGCCGGCGCAGTGGTCCCTCGGGACCGTACGCCGGATCCGCCTCCGGCAACGGAACTTCCGCGATACGGCGGGCGGCGGCGTCGTGCTCGATCGGATTCCCGCGATTCATGTCAGGCGACTGCCCGGCGGGGTAGGCCCCCACACAGCGGAAGCCGCCGCGGACCTCGACGGCGCAATGGGTGGTACCGGCCGGCAGTACCACCACGTCGCCGGCGCTGGCCTCCAGGATCGGGCCCTCGGGCCCACCGAACTGGATACGGGCGGATCCGGCGAAGCAGCCAAGGGCCTCGTGGGCCGTGCTGTGGTAGTGGTGGTGACCCAGGACCCCGAAGCGCCAGGCGGGCGGCCAGCCGTTGGCGGCGAACACCTCCTCGATGGTTCCGGGGTCGGGCTCGGAAAAGGCTCCGGCGTATAGGAGCAGGGGAAGCTCGGGGTTATTGGGAAAGACCCCGTCGCCGGGCAGGAGCCAAGCCTCCACCCGGGGCGGATTGGGGGCGGTGCGGGTCATGGCCAACCTCCGCGTGCGCCAAGGACTCCCAGGTCAGGATACCAAGCGATCGCGTCAGGCCAGGCCGCCGGTTTCAGGGCTGTGGGGCAGCTCAGGGAGGGTACCGCTCAAGGCGGGAATGACGATTCCCGCCCTGTCATCCCGAACCGTGCGAAGCACGGATCCGAGATCTCGCAGGGAATCCCAACCGGTTCTATCGACACGGTCCATCCGAGGGATTCCTGTTCCTGCTTTCGCAGGAATGACGACCTTGCGCGGGAATGACCGGGGGGCTTTATGGAGATGCCCGCCTGCGCGGGACTGACGTTTTCCCGCTTTCGCGAAACGGGCTCTGCTGGAATGCCGGGAGATGGAGGGGGAAGGAAGGCCTTCCCCAACACCATTCAGAGGGAACGATTCGACCGTCCGAGGGGATAGAGCTCCCCTCCTTGGGGAGTTTTAGCAGCCACCCTCTAGGCGCTTACGCGGCTATGCCTTCGGTGATCAGATGGTGGACATCGGTCCTCCGGCTGGCGTGCTCCAGAGTCAGCGCACAGACATTGCCGCGACTGTCCAGATCCAACAGGGTGTCCTCATCGAGGTTCTTTGTTTCGGCCACGTCTTCCCCACGGAACTCGATATACAGCGTATCGGTGTCGTCGAAGTACTGAATCTTCATGGCCGAAAGCCCCGGTCGAAAAACGCGTTATGTACGGTCTCCCCATCCGGAAGAAGGATAACACGTAGATACCGGTCCCCCGCCTCCGGGATTTGGGCCCATCGGCGGATCCGGCCATCGTTTTGCCGCTCTTCCCATTCCGGAGAGCCAACCACCTTCCGAATCCACTCTTCCCGGATCAAGGCCCGATCCGGGCGTTTTCGGATGGACTCGAAGTACCGGGTGGTTTTCATGGCGGGGACCTGCCACGGAATTGCCCTTTCCCGACAGGCGGGCAAATGCTCCGCTTACTTCCCCCCAAGGCTGACCACAGGGCCTGGCCACTGGCGCCTTCGTACACTGGCTTTACTCACCGGGGTTGGGCGGATCTCTCACGGAGGGTCCCTCTGCCCCCCAAAGGGTGGCTCAGGGAGATTCCCGTGTGCGCGGGAATGACGGGTCTTACCCTCGTCATTCCGGACCGTGCGAAGCAGGGATCCAGGATCTGCCAAAAGGGCGTTTTCCGCGAGATTCCCGCTCAAAACGGGAATGACGTCCCTCCCTGTCCGTCATCCCGGCCGGCGCTCCAGCGGCGAGCCGGGATCTCGCAGAAGGGCCCGGTTGGTCCCACCACCGCGGGCCTTCAGGGGGATTCCCGCTCAAGGCGGGAATGACGATTTGCCCGGCCCGGGCTCCTACCCTACAATCTACTGTAAAGTTTAGGGAGGACGAAGGCCATGGAAGCCAAGCGCCCACTGACCATCGGCGAGCTGGCGGCGGAGCAGGGCCTGGCCGCCGAGACGCTTCGCTACTACGAGCGCCGCGGGCTGGTGACGCCCAGCCGGCGCTCGGCCTCGGGCTACCGCCTCTACGACGGCGAGGCCCGGGAACGGCTTCGGTTCATCCGACGGGCGCAGGCCCTGGGCTTCAGTCTGGACGAGGTAGCGGAGCTGCTGGCGATCTCCGACAACCCCGAGGCCGACGCCGGAGAGGTGAAGGCCCTCACCGGGCGCCGCCTGGCCGACATCGAG
>JAHEOG010000217.1 GCA_018609925.1 Gammaproteobacteria bacterium | reverse complement strand
GCCTACTACCGGGGTCAGCTCCGGCTATGGCGCCTCCTTGCCGAGCCCGGAATCGATCCCCCGAACGGGGCCTGAAGGGGGTGATCCTGTCCGGGTTGGCCGTTCCACCCAGCCCGAAGGCTCGCGGTCGGATAGGCGGGTGACCCCGACCAGACAGGGGCTGTAGCCCCAGCCGGCACCGGATACCGGCGCCCATCGCCCGCGTGCCGGGGTACTGCATGCCTCCCGCCCCGCCGTGTTAGACTTCGGCCCTGGCCAAAGGCCGGTACTTTCCCTGTTTCCCCGGCGCCTCCAGCGGAGGCGGCTTCCACGTTTCCAGGCGACGGATCGCTACCGTGACGCACGCGACAGAAGACCTGCGCTTGAGCTCCATCCAGGAGGTGGTCTCCCCGGCCGAGCTGCACCGGGAGATCCCCCTGTCCGAGGCAGGGGCCGCCAACGTGGCCTCGGCACGCTCGGCCATCCAGGCCATTGCGAACGGCGAGGACGACCGGCTCCTGGTGATTGTGGGCCCGTGCTCCATCCACGACCCGCAGGCGGCGATGGACTACGCCAGCCGGCTCCGGGAGGAGGCCGAGCGCCATCGCGACGACCTGCTGCTGGTCATGCGGGTCTACTTCGAGAAGCCCCGGACCACGGTGGGCTGGAAGGGACTCATCAACGATCCCGGTCTGGATGAGAGCTTCCGGATCAACGACGGCCTGCGCCTGGCCCGGCGCCTGCTACGGGATCTGGCCGAACGGGGGGTGCCGGCGGGCACCGAGTTCCTGGAGATGGTGGTGCCGCAGTACATCGACGACCTGGTGAGCTGGGGCGCCATCGGCGCCCGCACCGTGGAGAGCCAGGTCCACCGCCAGCTCGCCTCGGGGCTCTCCTGCCCCGTGGGCATCAAGAACGGCACCGGCGGCGGGCTCAAGGCCCCGGTGGACGCCATCCGGTCGGCGGCCCATCCGCACCACTTCCTGTCGCTGACCAAGGAAGGGCACTCGGCCATCTTCACCACCACCGGCAACCCCGACTGCCACCTGATCCTGCGCGGGGGCTCCGACGGGCCGAACTGCGATGCCGACAGCATCGGCCAGGCGGAGGCCCTCCTGCGCGAGGCCGGGCTGCCGGTGCGCCTCATGGTGGACTGCAGCCATTCCAACAGCGGCAAGGACCCCGAGCGCCAGGCCGAGGTCTGCCGTGAGCTCGCGGGTCGTATCGGGGAAGGCGAGAAGCGGGTGATGGGGCTGATGCTGGAGAGCCACCTCGTGGCCGGCAGCCAGAAGCTCACCCCCGGGGCCGAGCTCACCTACGGGCAGAGCATCACTGATCCCTGCATGGGCTGGGACACCAGCACCGAGCTCCTCGAAGAGCTGGCCGCCAGCGTCCGCACCCGCCGCCAGCACTCGGCGGCCTGATCCCCCGGATTCCCTCCCCCTCCGCGCCGAGTTATAGTCGCTGGGTCCCCGTTAGCCGCCAAGGGGAAAGCACCCATGATGCTCGGCGAGATCCAGGCCCATCAGCCCGAGGGCGCACCGGAAGGCGTGTCGGAGGTTGCCCTGGCGGACCGTCCTCTGCGGGCCCTGCGCATCCCGCGGGAGACCCTTGGCGAGGCGGACGCCCTGAGCGCCCTTTCGGGCTTCGGGCTCTTCTTCCTGGTGGGCCCCGCCAATTACCGGGGAGGACGCCCCCGGGCCTACATCGGCGCCCACCGTCAGCCCCTCTGGGAGCTTTCCCGCCACCTGCGCCATCCTCCGTTCCCCTGGACGGCGGCCGTGGTGGTCCCGGTAGGGGTTCCCAAGGTGCCGCGGTACCACAAGGAGCTCACCAAGCTGATCCAGTTCCACTGCCACCGCCACGCCGTGCGGGTCAATCACCACGAGGTGGTCAACGCCGGGCCCACCTGCCCCTCCCTGGTTCCCAACTTCCTCGACCGGGACCTCAAGACCAGCCGCACCGGGATCCAGACCCTCCTGTTTGCCCTGGGCCATCCCATCCTCGGAACCCAGCTCCGGGTGGTGAACTAGGCCCTGGCTGGCCGCGCGGTCAATGCGTCGAAGCCCGGGCGCTGCGCCGCAACAGGCTCGTCCCGGCGGCCGCGGTGAGGATGCACCACACCGCGAACAAGGCCCCCGGCAGCGCCGCCTCCGACCCGAAGTGCGCCAGCGCCAGGGCCACCCCCAGCCCCGCGTTCTGCATCCCCAGCTCGATGGCCAGGGTTCTCCTGTGGCGCCCGTCCAGGGCAGCGACGAAAGCCACGAGCCACCCTCCCAGATAGCCGAGCCCGTTCAATACCACCACCAGACCGAGGGTCAGGGGCCCAATCCCGGCGATGCGATCGGCATTGACCGCCATGGCGTAGGCGCAGATGGCCACGATGGCCAAAGAGGCCAGGGCCGGCGCCGCCTCCTGGACCGGACCGCGCCAACGTCCCAGCCGGGGCCGCAGGACCATGCCCGCCGCCAGGGGCAGCACCACCACGACGAGGATGGTGGCGGCCATGTCCCAGAAGGGCACGGGGAGGAAGCGACCCCCCAGGAGCTCCACCAGCCAGGGGGTCAGCACCGGCGCCAGGAAGGTGGCGACGGTGGTCAGGGCCACCGAGTAGGCCACCGCGCCGCCGGCCAGGTAGACCATGACATTGCTGGCCATGGCCCCCGGGGCACAGCCCACGATCAGAAACCCCAGCGCCAGCTCCGCCGAGCCCCCCGCCCCCGCAATGAATCGGGCGCCGGCGAAGGCCAGCACGGGCATCACCGTGAACTGGCCGACCACCCCGACGGCGATGGGCCCCGGCCGGGTCCACGAATCCCGGGCTTCCCTCGGATCCAGGACCAGCCCCAGGGCCAGCATGGTCAGCGCGAACAGGGGCAGGAATAGACCACCCAGCCACAGGAAGGCCCCTGGTAGGAGGAAAGCAAGGACGGCGGCGGCCAGGGTCAAAGGGGCCAGCGCTTGGACGATCACCCGGAAGACCATAGGCGCTCCCGCTTCGCCGGTCTCAGGCGGGGCCTAGGCCGGCGGCGCGACCGGTCCCGTTCAGGACTCGGGGGCGGAAAGCCGCCCCCAGGGAGGCTCCAGCTCCTGGCAAAGGTCCACGCAGTCGGTCACGGTAAAGTGCGCCCGCCAGCCGAGGTCCTGCCGCGCCCGCTCACAACCCACCACCAGCGGATAGCGCAGGCCCATCAGCCAGCCGGGCTCGCCGAAGGCCCCGGTTACCGGCCATAGCATGCGCTGGATCGCCCGCACGGGCTCGTAGGGGAGCCCCACGGTCAATTGGTGGTGCCGGGCCACCAGCTCCGGCCACGGGCGCGGCTCCGAGGCCGCGATGTTGAAGCTCCCCCCGACGCGGCTCCGCAGCGCCTGGAGGATGGCGTCCACGGCATCGTCCTCCCATAGGAACTGGATCGGTGGCGGAGTCGAGGGGGTGCGGATGTAGAGCCGGGAGCGCGCCAGACGGTTGAACAGCGGCTGGGCGTTGGGTCCCACGATCCCGTGCACCCGGAGCCGGGTGATGACGGGGGTCGCCTCCCCCTGCTCGAAGGCATCCAGCCAGAACTCCACCGCCGCCTTGTCCTCGCTGTAGCCAAACCCCGGGACCGGCCGGCGCTGGGCCTCCTCCGTAAGGGGAACCGGGTTGTCCGCCCAAGCCCCGTAGACCGCGACACTGGAGGGGTAGACCACTTGATCCACCCCGGCCTGACGGGCGCAGTTGAAGAGATTGCGGCTGCCTTCCAGGTTGATGGAGCGCATCAGGTTGCGCTCCCGGCGCCGACGTCCCAGAGCGCTTCTGAGCATGACGAATGCCAGGTGGATGGCGATGTCCACGTGCTCCAGGTGCCGGGGCAGCTCGGGATCCCGGATATCGGTCCGGATGAACCGGAAGCGGGGATGGGGGTAGGTGAACGGCCGCCAGTCCACGCCCACCACCTCGGTCAGGCCGGGGAGGTTGAGCAGCCGCGGCAGCAGGGCCTGGGCCAGATGACCCGCGACCCCGGTTACGAGGATGCGCATGAGGCGCCGGTTCGAGAGGCTGGACCCAGGGCGGGTGGTTTCCCGGAAGGGTCCGGGTGAGCGGGATCGGGACGGGGGAAGGCGCGCATGCGCTGGACTACCCTGGGCCGTGGGGAATTGGTTACGATTTGGCGGAGGATTCTACCGTAGGCGCGGACCCGTCTTCAGTAACGAACCGTCGGTTCGACCCGTCTCGCCCCCGCGCCACTTCCACCAGGGGAGGCAGGATGCAGGCCATAGTCATGCCCGTCGCCGGCGGTCCCGAGGTCCTCGAGCTCCGAGAGGTCCCGGATCCCATCCTAACCGGGGAGCGGGACCTCCTCATCCAGCTGCGCGCCGCCGGGGTCAACCCCTTGGACACCAAGCTCCGCGGTCGGGGGACCTACGGCGGTGGCGAGGAGCCGGCGATCCTCGGCTGCGACGGCGCCGGAGTGGTGGAGGCCGCGGGCGCCGGCTGCACCCGCTTGGCCCCCGGCGACGAGGTCTTCTTCTGCAACGGCGGCATCGGGATCGAGCCCGGATGCTACGCCGAGTACGCGGTGGTGGACGAGCGCTGGGTGGCCGCTAAGCCGCCCTCCCTGGACTTCGCCGAGGCGGCGTCCCTGCCCCTGGTAGCCCTCACTGCCTGGGAGTCCCTTTTCGACCAGGGACGGCTGGAGGCCGGGGAGAGCGTGCTGATCCACGCCGGCGCCGGCGGGGTGGGCCACGTGGCGGTCCAGCTCGCCCGCGTAGCCGGGGCGCGGATCCTGACCACCGTGGGCTCCGAGGCCAAGGCGCGCTTCGCCCGGGATCTGGGCGCGCACGAGACCATCGCCTACCGCGACACGGACTTCGTCGAGGCAGTGCGGGCGGCAACGGGAGACAACGGCGTCGACCTGGCCTGCGACATCGTCGGCCCCGGGATCCTGGAGGCGAGCTTCCCGGCAGTACGCTTCTACGGCCGGCTCGTGACCCTGCACCAGCCCAAGGATGTCGACTTTAGCCTGGCGCGGCTGCGCAACCAGGCCATCCACCTGGAGCTCATGCTCTCCCCCATGTACTTCGGTCTGCCGCAGGCCCGGGCCCACCATACGGAGATCCTGGAGCGCTGCTCTGATTTGGTGGAGGAGGGCTGGCTGCGGGTCCACCTGGAGCGCACCTTTCCCCTCGCCGAGGCGGCCGAGGCCCATCGGGTAGTGGCGGAGGGTCACACCACCGGCAAGGTGGCTCTGACCCTGGATTGAGGCCGATGCCCCGCCGGCGGGGCGAGCGAGGCGTGAGCATGGCGGAGCCCAACGATCTGCTTCTCCCCGGCACCCTCTGG
>JAHEOG010000216.1 GCA_018609925.1 Gammaproteobacteria bacterium | reverse complement strand
GAATCGCGGGGCGAGATCCGGAAGTGCGCTTGGGTTTGCGACTTTTATGCCGATAACGGCGCCGGCTTCCTAGCATCGGAGGCCATTACCACGGATGCCACCCGCAGCTACGCACGCTACGCTCCCCTCGGCGTCATCCTGGCGGTCATGCCCTGGAATTTCCCCTTCTGGCAGGTCTTCCGGGCGGCCATCCCGGCTGTCACTGCGGGCAACACCATCCTCCTCAAGCACGCCTCCAACGTGCCCGCCTGCGCCGCGCGCATCGAGGCCCTCCTGGCGGAGGCGGGCCTGCCCGAGGGGGTCCTTCAGAACCTGGCCATCGGCTCGGACCGGATGGAGCCGATCATCGACGATCCCCGGGTGCGGGCGGTGACCCTCACCGGCAGCGAGGCGGCGGGGCGCCGAGTGGCCAAGCGGGCCGGATCCGCCTTGAAGAAGCCGGTCCTGGAGCTTGGGGGCTCGGATCCCTTCATCGTTTTGGAGGACGCCGAACTGGACAAGGCGGCGCGTACCGCCGCCGCCGCGCGCACCATCAACAGCGGGCAGAGCTGCGTGGCGGCGAAGCGGTTCATCGTTGTGGAGGAGGTGGCGGACGTCTTCCTCGATCGGTTCCAGGCGGCGCTGTCCGAGCTGCGGGTGGGCGATCCCACCGACGAGGCCACCCAGGTGGGCCCCCTGGCCCGCGCGGATCTGCGCGACACCCTGCACCGGCAGGTGACGGAGAGCGTAAAGGCGGGGGCGGAGCTGCTCCTGGGTGGGGAGCTGCCTAGCGGCCGGGGCTTCCACTACCCCGTTACCCTCCTGGACCGGGTCGGGGAGGCCATGCCGGTGGCCCAGGAGGAGACCTTCGGTCCGGTAGCGCCGGTAATCCGGGTAGCCGACGAGAACCAAGCCGTCGCCCTGGCCAACCGCAGCCGGTACGGCCTGGGAGGAGCCGTCTTTTCCGGGGGTCGCGAGCGCGGGGAGGCCGTTGCCCTCCGTCTGGAAGCCGGAGCAGTGTTCGTCAATGGCCCGGTCAAGAGCGATCCGCGCCTGCCCTTCGGCGGCGTCAAGGATTCGGGCTACGGCCGCGAGCTGGGCCCTCACGGGGCACGGGAGCTCACCAACGTCCAGACCGTCTGGGTCGGCTAAACCCCCAAGGCGGTAGCCGCAGAGAACGCGAAGGACGCAAAGGACACCAAGGATTACCAAGGAAAGGCCAAGGCCTCGGGCTATGCCAGGCCCACTCGCCTTAAACCCTTTGTCGGCCTTCGACCCCCTTGGCGTCCTTGGCGGTTCATTCGGGCTCAGGAGCGAGCATGGCGGCGGAAGTTCTGGAGAGAAACCGGCTGGGAGACTGCACCAGCCCCTACCTGCTGCAGCACGCGCACAATCCCGTCGCCTGGCAGCCCTGGGACGACACTGCCCTGGCCGCCGCACCGGAGCTGGATCGCCCCATCCTCCTGTCCATCGGCTACTCGGCCTGCCACTGGTGCCACGTCATGGCCCACGAGTCCTTCGAGGACCCCGATGTGGCCGAGCTCATGAATCGCCTCTTCGTCCCCATCAAGGTGGACCGGGAGGAGCGCCCGGATCTGGATCAGATCTACCAGCTCGCCTTTCAGCTCATGAACCGCCGAGGCGGAGGCTGGCCCCTGACCGCCTTCCTCACCCCGGACCAGCGCCCCTTCTTCATCGCCACCTACTTCCCCCGCGAGCCCAAGTTCGGGATGCCCGGATTCCCGGAAGTCCTGGAGCAGGTGGCCGAGTTCTACCAGGACCACCGCGAGTCCGCGATCCAGAACGGGGACGCGGTAATTGAAGGACTTCGGCAGGTGGCCCCTTCCGGGTCCAGGGATCTGGACCGCCAGGTGGTAGCGCGGCTGGCCGAGGACCTGGAGCGGGCCTACGACGGCGCCAACGCCGGCTGGGGGAGCGCCCCCAAGTTTCCCCACACCGCGGAGATCGCCTTTTGCCTGAGCCGCCAGGCTCTGGACGGAGACCACCAGGCCGGCCAACGAGCCCTCGCCAGCCTGCGCGCCATGACCGACGGCGGCCTCAACGATCACCTCGGCGGGGGCTTCTTCCGCTACTGCGTGGACGCCGACTGGACCATTCCCCACTTCGAGAAGATGCTCTACGACAACGCCGGGCTCCTCGGGGTCCTGGCCGAGGGCTACACCCATAGCGGCGACGATGCCCTGCGGGTAGCGGCGGCCGAGACCCTGGACTGGCTGGAGCGGGAGATGCGCCACCCCGAAGGGGCCTTCTACGCCACCCTGGACGCCGACAGCGAGGGCGTTGAAGGCGGCTACTACATCTGGGCCTACGACGAGATCGCCGCGCTCCTGGAGCCCCTCGAGCTCCAGGTGGTGGAGCGGGTCTACGGCCTCTCCCGCAACGGCAATTTCGAGGGGAAGAACCACCTCCAACGGGTCCGGGAGCTGGCGGAAGTGGCCGATGAGCTGGGGCTCCAGGTCCACGAAGTGGCCGAGGCCCTGGAAGGGGCCCGTGCCAAGCTCTTCGCCGCCCGCACCGAGCGGCCTTTCGTGGGCCGGGACGAGAAGATCCTAACCGGCTGGAACGGATTGCTCGTGGACGGTCTGGCACGGGCGGGGGCCGCCTTCGACGAGGCTCGCTACCTGGACCGGGCCCAGGAGATCGTGGACTTCATCCGTGACCGGGCCTGGAAGAGGGACCGGCTGCTCGCCGTGCTCAAGGACGGCCGGGGCCAGCAGCCGGGATTTTTGGAGGACCACGCCTACCTGCTGAAGGGTCTCATGGCCCTCCTCCAGGTGCGATGGCGGGACCCGGACCTGGCCTTCGCACAGGAGCTGGCCGAAGCCCTGCTCGCCCACTTTGAGGATCCGGAGGAGGGCGGCTTCTTCATGACAGCGGATGACCAGGAGGCACTGATCCACCGGCCCAAGCCCGGAATGGACCAGTCCGTGCCCTCGGGCAACGGCTCGGCGGCCCAGGCCCTTCTCGACCTCGGTCACCTTCTGGGCGAGCCGCGCTACCTGGAATCGGCCGAGCGGGCCCTGCGCCTTTTCATGCCGGAGATAAGGGCCCACCCCGGGGCCTGCGTCTCCCTCATCCTGGCCCTCGAGGAGGCGCTCTCGCCGCCCACCGTCGTTACCTTGCGCGGGGGGACCGAAGCCCAGGAATGGCAGCAGCTCGCCGCCCCGCTGGCCCACCCCGAACGCAAGGTCTACCACATCCCCGACGACGCCGACCTTCCAGGACCCCTTGCCGCGCGGACGAGCCGGGGTGGGGCTACCGCCTACCTCTGCCGCGGCACCACCTGCACGGCGCCCATCACCGACCGCCGGGAGCTCGAGCGGGCACTGGCGGAGCCGCCCCAGAATACCTAATCGCCGGACCCTGGGCTATCCCGCTAGGGTCCGGGCCTCCGATGCGCCGGCCCGGCTGGAACCCAGCCACCCGACCGGCGGGGCTCTACCGGATCGAGAGGAAGAGGAGGCCAGCTCCCCGGTAGATGACCCGGGGCCCAGGCCCCTTGCACCCAAGCGCGCCCACCCCCTCCATCCAAATCCCGCCTCTTCCCGGAGAGAAACGGCCGGACCCTGAGGCGCCCAGGCCGGATCCGGTGGCGCGGTTCCGGCCGGGATGGCCGCCGACCCGAGCGGACCGCTCAGAAGCTCGCCCCGAAATTGTCCTCCATCCGGGCCTTGAACTCCTCCACCGTGAAGGAGTGGTTCTGGGGACCGCTGCACTCGATCTTGTAGGCCCCCATGGTGGCGGCGATCCGACCGGTGGTCTCCCAGTCGAGCCCCTTCTCCAGGCCGTACAGGATGCCCGCGCGATAGGCGTCCCCGCAGCCGGTGGGATCCTCGATGCCCTTCGGCTTGGCCGCCGGCACATGGATGAGCCCGTCCTGGGTGTAGATCTCCGAGCCCTCGCCGCCCTTGGTCACGATCAGGGTATCCACCCGCTTGGAGAGATCGTCGGAGCTATGACCGGTCTTGTCTTGGACCATCTGCCATTCGTAGTCATTGACCGCCAGGATCTCGGCCTGGTCCACAACCTCCAGGAGCTCATCACCGGAGAACATGGGCAGCCCCTGGCCCGGATCGAAGATGAACGGGATGCCGGCGGACTCGAACTGAGCCGCGTGCTGGACCATGGCCTCCTTGCCGTCCGGGCTCACGATCCCCCAGTCCACCGGCTCCGTAACATCGGTGATCTTCTGCCGGTGGCCTTCGCCCATGGCCCCGGGATGGAAGGCCGTGATCTGGTTGTCGTCCTCGTCGGTGGTGATGAAGGCCTGGGCGGTGAAGTGCTCGGGGATCTCCATCACGTACTTGCGCGGGATACCGAAGCTGTCCATGCGCTCGGCGTAGGGACCGAAGTCGGTTCCCACCGCGCCCATCGGTAGGGGATCACCCCCGAGCAGCTTGAGGTTGTAGCTGATATTACCCGCAGTGCCACCGAACTCCCGGCGCATGGTGGGTACCAGGAAGGCCACATTCAGGATATGCACCTTGTCCGGCAGGATGTGGTTCTTGAACTTATCGTGGAAGACCAGGATGTTGTCGAAGGCAAAGGATCCGGCGATCAAGGTGCTCATGGGTCCTCCTCATACAGGGTGGGTTGATATTCGGGATGGTGCGAAGGGACCGGTATCGACCGGCCCGCGCTGCGCGGCCGCTTGCCGGGTCGTTGGGGCAGGCCTTTACTCGTCCGCTTCGCAGAGGGTCCGATAGGCATCGGAATCGAGCAGGGCCTCCAGCTCCGCGGGTTCGGAGGGATCCATCCGGGCTATCCAGCCCCCGTCGTAGGGCTCCTCATTCACAGCCTCGGGCCGCTCCTCCAAGTCGTCATTGGCCGCAACCACTTCTCCGGAAACCGGGGTTACGACAGTGGAAGCGGCCTTGACCGACTCGGCCACGGCCAGCTCGTCTCCCTGTCCGAGGACAGAACCCGCCATGGGCAGATCGACATGGACAAGATCACCGAGGAGATCCTGGGCGTAATCGGTTATGCCGATGGTGACGGAGCCATCGTCTTCCCGGCGAACCCAGTGGTGCTCCTCGCTGTAGAGGCAGTCCTCGCGCACATCCATGGCTCCACCCCTCCTGTCCTAAGGCAAGCTGTCCTGAGGCAGGCCCCGCTCGCCCCCCGCTCCCCGTTGGGAGGCTCGGACCCAGCCAATGCATGGCTTGCCCGCTCCGGGTGGCGGAGAACCTCGGCACGCTGTCCACGGTAGGCTTGAGCCGCAGATCCGGGCCACCTCGCCCGGGATCCAAACCAGCCATTCTAGGGGGGTGGACCCTCCTGTCAAACGGCTTTAAGCACGCACCCGGCGGTTCCAGAGGGCGAGACACCTCCGGCCTCGGGCAGCCTACCTTGGTGCCCGTATCCAGAAGGTGGTATGCTTGTTCCAGGCCAAGCTGATAGGCGTTCCTTTGAGCCACAATCTTCGAGGGTTCCTCCGCATCGGGCTCCAGCCCGAGCGGGGTGAGTCCGCAGGACACGGATACAGCCGGGCCACTTCAAGGTGGCCCGAGAGTGTGGGTGGACGGCTGCCTGCCTTTACGCATCCCCCCGAGAAGCGACTTCGCCGGCCAGCCCTCTGCATTCCGGGTAGGGCTTCCCGCCTTCGGCCCGCGCAACGCGCCTGAGCGCAACGGCCCTCTTACCGTATTTCCCCTTGATCAGCGAAAGGGAGGAATTCCCTATGGGTATTCGAAACGAGAACACCGGACTTGAGCACGAACAGTACACCATGGACTTTGTCGACTATTGGGACGACCTGGTCGGATGGGATAAGCGGGAGGAAGCCGAGGGCGGCTTCTATCAGCGCTTGATGAGCGCTTCCGGGGTGCAAACCGTTGCGGATGTGGCCTGCGGCACGGGCTTCCACTCCATCACCCTGGCCAAGTCCGGTTTCGACGTAACCGCCGCCGACGGCTCCGACAACATGGTCCGCAAGACCGAAGAGAACGCCAAGGACATGGGGGTGAAGCTTCAGGGGACCACTACCTGCGACTGGGTCAAGCTCTCACAGGACCTGGGCGAGCATTCCTTCGACGCCGTCCTGTGCCTGGGCAACTCCTTCACCCACCTGTTTGAGCACGAGGCTCGCCGGGATGCCCTGGAGGAGTTCTTCAAGGTGGTCAAGCCGGGCGGGGTGGTCGTCATCGACCACCGGAACTACGACTCCATGCTGGAGCACGGCTACACCTCCAAGCACAACTACTACTACTCCGGCAAGGGGGTGGATGCCTATCCCGCCGAGCTGAACCGCTACCTGGCCCGCTTCGAGTACGTCTTCCCCGATGGCGCCAAGTTCCAGCTCAAGATGTACCCCCTGCGCCAGGACTACGTCTCCCACCTGCTGGAGGACGCCGGCTTCATCAACGTCGACCGCTACGGCGATTTCGAGAAGCCGTACGACCGCGAGGAAGTGGACTTCATCCAGCAGGTCGCCTACAAGCCGCGGCAGGCCTAGGTCCCTTTCCCGGGCCTCCGCCCAACGGTCAGCGGAAAAGGACAGCGACCCAATCTCCGGGCCCACCCCGGGTCCGCAGCCGGCAAAGCGACCGGCTCTCCCCGGGTGGGCCCCAACCATTGCCAGTAACGAGCCGGAAACCAAAAGGAGCCTCAAGCCTATGCCACGCGAATACCTCTTTTCCTCCGAGTCGGTGGGCGAGGGCCATCCCGACAAGGTGGCGGACAACGTCTCCGACGCCATTTTGGATGCCCTCCTGGAGCAGGACCCCATGTCCCGGGTGGCCTGCGAGACGATGGTGAATACCGGCATGGCCATCATCTCCGGCGAGATCACCAGCGGCGCCCAGGTGGACTACAACGAGATCGTCCGCAAGACCATCACTGACATCGGCTACACCAGCAGCCAGATGGGCTTCGACGGCAATACCTGCGCCGTGCTGGTCTCCCTGGACAAGCAGTCCCAGGACATCGCGCAGGGGGTCAACGAGGGCAGCGGCCTGGACCTGGACCAGGGCGCCGGGGACCAGGGCCTGATGTTCGGCTTCGCCACCAACGAGACCGACGCCCTCATGCCCATGCCCATCCAGTACGCCCACAAGCTCACCGAACAGCAAAAGAAGGTGCGCAACGCCGGCAAGCTGCCCTGGCTGCGGCCCGACGCCAAGTCGCAGGTGTCAATCCAGTACGAGGGCAACCAGCCCAAGGCGGTGGACACGGTGGTGCTCTCCACCCAGCACGATGAGGAGATCGGCTACGATGACCTGAAAGAGGCCGTCATCGAGGAGATCGTCAAGCCGATCATCCCGTCCTCCATGCTCTCCGACGACACCAAGTACTTCATCAACCCCACGGGGCGGTTCGTCATCGGCGGGCCGGTGGGCGACTGCGGCCTGACCGGGCGCAAGATCATCGTCGACACCTACGGCGGCATGGGCCGCCACGGCGGCGGCGCCTTCTCGGGGAAGGATCCCACCAAGGTGGATCGCTCGGCGGCCTACGCTTCCCGCTACGTGGCCAAGAACGTGGTGGCGGCGGGCCTCGCCGACATCTGCGAGGTCCAAGTGGCCTACGCCATCGGCATCGCCAATCCGGTCTCGGTCCACGTTGAGACCTTCGGCACCGCCAAGGTGGACGAGGAGAAGGTGGAGCAGCTCATCCGCAAGCACTTCGACCTGCGGCCCAAGGGCATCGTCCAGATGCTGGATCTGCTCCGCCCCATCTACCAGAAGACCGCCTCCAACGGCCATTTCGGCCGCGAGGAGCCGGAGTTCACCTGGGAGAAGACCGACAAGGCCGAGGCGCTGCGGTCCGACGCAGGCCTCTAGACGGCCGCCGTCCCGGCAGCCGGCAACGGTCCCGATGGCCCGTTGCCGGCGCCACCCGATCACCCGCTTAGATGGCTAATCGAGGAGCAATAGATCATGGCTGAAGACTACAAGGTTGCCGATATCGGTCTCGCCGGCATGGGCCGGAAGCAGATCGCTATCGCCGAGACCGAGATGCCCGGTCTCATGAAGCTGCGCCAGGAGTGGGGTCAGCAGCAGCCCCTGAAAGGGGCCCGCATCGCTGGCTGCATCCACATGACCGTGCAGACCGCGGTACTCATCGAGACCCTGCAGCACCTCGGGGCCGAGGTCCGGTGGAGCTCCTGCAACATCTTCTCCACCCAGGACGAGGCCGCCGCGGCCATCGCCAAGGAGGGCACACCGGTCTTCGCCTGGAAGGGCGAGACCGAGGAAGAGTACGACTGGTGCATCGAGCAGACCATCAACGGGCCCGATGGCTGGACCCCGAACATGATCCTCGACGACGGTGGTGACCTGACCGCCATGGTCTACAGCAAGTATCCCCACCTGCTGGAGGACATCCGCGGGGTCACCGAGGAGACCACCACCGGCGTCCACCGGCTCTACCACATGGAGAAGCAGGGCCAGCTCAAGACGCCGACGATCAACGTCAACGATTCGGTCACCAAGTCCAAGTTCGACAACCTCTACGGCTGCCGCGAGTCGCTGCTCGACGGCATCAAGCGCGCCACCGATGTGATGGTTGCCGGCAAGTACGCCGTGGTGGCCGGCTACGGTGACGTCGGCAAGGGCTCGGCCCAGTCCCTGAAGGCTATGGGGGCCCGGGTAGCGATCACCGAGATCGACCCCATCTGCGCCCTGCAGGCCCAGATGGAGGGCTTCGAGGTCCGCACCATGGACGAGGTCGCCCCCGAGGCCCACATCTTCATCACCGCCACCGGGAACAAGGACGTCATCACCCGGAAGCACATGGACCAGATGCGGAACAACGCCATCGTCGGCAACATCGGCCACTTCGACAACGAGATCGATGTGGAAGGCTTGTCCGATCTGGAATGGGACGAGCTCAAGCCGCAGGTCGATCACGTTATCTGGCCCGACGGCAAGCGCATCATCCTGCTATCCAAGGGCCGGCTGCTGAATCTGGGCAACGCCACCGGCCATCCCAGCTTCGTGATGTCCAACTCGTTTTCCGACCAGACGCTGGCCCAGATCGAGCTGTTCACCAAGAACGAGGAGTACGAGAACAAGGTCTACGTCCTGCCCAAGCACCTCGACGAGGAGGTGGCCCGGGTGCACGTGGAAGGTCTCGGCGGCCATCTCACCGAGATGAGCGGGGACCAGGCTGAGTACCTCGGCGTTCCGAAGGAAGGGCCGTACAAGCCGGAGTACTACCGGTACTAAGGTCCGGCCTCCGCCATGAGGGCTTGACTGGCGCACCCATGTCGAGGCCATCCGGAGGGGCAACGCTCCCTCCCGAATGGGGTCCGCCCCCATTCGCCGATCCGCTCCCCGACCGGGAAGCGCCCGGGCAGCGGATCGGCCAATGGGGGCACCGAGCGACCACCTAAGCGAGGCAAGCGCAATGGGTTTTAACCGGGAAAATTTCGAATTTTCCTTCGAGTTCTTCCCGCCCAAGGACGAAACGGGGGAAGAGCGGCTGCATCAGACCGTTCACGAGCTCCGGGAGCTCGATCCGGCGTATTGCTCGGTGACCTTCGGGGCCGGGGGCTCCACGCGCGAGCGCACCTTCCAGACCGTGGACTGGATCCAGCGAGAGGCCGGGGTGGACGCCGCCCCGCACCTGTCCTGCATCGGGTCCCGGAAGAAGGACATCCACGCCATCCTGGAGCGCTACCAGGAAGCCGGTATCAAGCGCATCATCGCCCTGCGCGGCGACATCCCGGAGGATGAGGAGGCCTTCAAGGAGGGGGGATTCCAGTACGCCAACGAGCTGGTGGCCTACATCCGCGAGCATTTCCCGGATTTCCACCTGGTGGTGGGGGCCTATCCGGAGTTCCATCCCGAGGCGCCCGATCCCTTCACCGACATGGAGAACTTCGTCCGCAAGGTGGAGGCAGGCGCGGACGTGGCCACCACCCAGTACTTCTTCACCAATCTCTCGTACTACAAGTTCGTGGACGATGTCCGGGAGATGGGGGTGGATATCCCCATCAAGGTGGGTCTCATGCCCATCACCAACTTCAAGCAGATCGACCGCTTCTCCCAGATGTGCGGAGCCGACATCCCGGCCTGGATCCGCAAGCGGATGGAGCACTTCGAAGATGACACCGAGTCTCAGAAGGAGCTGGGCATCGACATCGCCACCCGGCAGGCGGAGGACCTGCTGGCCAACGGCGTTCCCGGGATCCACTTCTACACCCTGAACAAGGCCGAAGCCACCAAGCGCATCTGGGACAACCTGGGCCTGTAGCAGCCAGGAGCGGACGGGCCATCGCGCCGACCTCTCCGCGACTCGAAAGGAGTCATGCATGAGCCGATTCATGGACCGACTCAAGGAGCAAGTGCTCATCCTCGACGGCGGCATGGGCACCTCCCTGATGGAGTACGACCTGGACCTGGAGTCCGACTTCAAGGGCCTGGAGAACTGCTCCGAGATCCTGTGCGATACCCGCCCGGACATCGTGAAGGAAATCCATCGCTCCTTCTTCGAGGCCGGGTCCGACGCCGTGGAGACCAACACCTTCGGCTCCAACAAGCTGGTGTTCGCCGAGTTCGACCTGGTGGAGCGAACCCGGGAGCTGAACAAGCTGGCCGCCGAGCAGGCGCGAGAAGCCGCGGACGAGTTCGCCACCGAGGACTGGCCCCGCTTCGTGGTCGGCTCCATGGGACCGGGCACCAAGCTGCCCAGCCTCAATCACACCGACTACGACACCCTGGAGGACTCCTACGCCGAGCAGGCCCGGGGCCTGATCGACGGCGGCATCGATGTCTTCCTCACCGAGACCTCGCAGGATCCCCTGCAGATCAAGGCGGCCATCAACGGCATCCGCATCGCCCAGGGGGAGGCCGGCACCGATCTGCCCATCATCTCCCAGGTCACCATCGAGACCGTGGGCACCATGCTGGTGGGCACCGAAATCCAGGCGGCCGCCACCATCCTCGACGCCATGGACGTCGACATGATGGGAATGAACTGCGCTACCGGGCCGGCGGAGATGTCCGAGCACGTCAAGTGGCTCGGGGAGAATTGGCCCAAGCCGTTCTCGGTGATCCCCAACGCCGGCCTGCCCATGCTTGTGGACGGCCAGACCACCTATCCGCTGCAGCCCGACGAGATGGCCGATTGGATGATCCGCTTCGTCGAGGAGGATGGGGTCAATCTGATCGGTGGCTGCTGCGGTACCACCCCCGAGCACCTCAAGGCCCTGCGCGAGAAGGTCGGATTCCGGGCCCCCAAGGAGCGCCCGGAGGCGGAGCTGGAGCCGGCTTTGGCGTCGCTGTACAACCAGGTCCCGTTGCGCCAGGAGAATGCCGTCATGGCCATCGGCGAGCGGACCAACGCCAATGGCTCCAAGAAGTTCCGGGAGCTCCTGAACGAGGAGGACTGGAACGGCATCGTCCGGGTGGCAAAGGACCAGGTGAAGGAGGGCTCCCATACCCTCGACGTCTGCACCGCCTACGTGGGTCGTGACGAGGTCCGGGACATGACCGAGGTCATCTCCCGCTTCCGCGGTGACATCACCATCCCGCTGGTGATCGACTCCACCGAGACCCCCGTGATCGAGACCTCCCTGAAGCTCTACGGCGGCAAGCCCCTCATCAACTCCATCAACTTCGAGGACGGCGAGGAGAAGGCCGCGGAGATACTCCAGTACGCCAAGAAGTACGGGGCGGCGGTGGTGGCGCTAACCATCGACGAGGAAGGCATGGCCAAGGAGGCCGACCGCAAGATCGAGGTGGCCAAGCGCCTCTACGACTTCGCGGTGAACCAGCACGGCCTGCCGCCCGAGGACCTCGTCTACGATCCCCTCACCTTCACCATCTGCACGGGGAACGAAGAGGACCGCCAGCACGCCATCAACACCCTGGAGGCCATCGAGCGCATCGCCGAGGAGCTGCCCCGGTGCCAGATCCTGCTGGGGCTATCCAACATCTCCTTCGGCCTGAAGCCCGCGGCCCGGCAGGTGCTGAACTCGGTGATGCTGCACTACGCCCAGGCCCGGGGCCTTACCGCGGCGATCATGCACGCCACCTCGATCCTGCCCAAGAACAAGATCGACGACGAGGAGTACAAGGTCGCCGAGGACCTAATCTTCGACCGGCGGGAAGAGGACTACGACCCCCTCCACAAGTTCATCGAGCTGTTCAAGGACAAGGAGGCCAGCGGCGCCGCCGAGCGCAAGCGCCCCGAGACCATCGAGGAGGTGCTCAAGGAGCGCATCATCGACGGCGACCGCGACGGCATCGATGAGGACCTGGATAAGGCCCGCGAGAAGTACGAGCCCATAGAGATCATCAACAAGCACCTGCTAGGCGGCATGAAGGTGGTGGGCGATCTCTTCGGGGCCGGCGAGATGCAGCTTCCCTTCGTGCTCCAGGCCGCCGAGACCATGAAGGCCGCGGTGGCTCACCTCGAGCAGTTCATGGAGAAGGTCGAGGGCGAGGAGAAGGGAACCCTGGTGCTGGCCACGGTGAAGGGCGATGTCCACGACATCGGCAAGAACCTGGTGGACATCATCCTCACCAACAACGGCTACAACGTCATCAACCTTGGCATCAAGCAGCCCTGCGAGTCGATCATCGAGGCCGCGGAGGAGCACAAGGCCGACGTCATCGGCATGTCCGGCCTTCTGGTGAAATCCACGGTGATCATGAAGGACAACCTGGAAGAGATGCGCACCCGGAGCATCGAAACCCCGGTGCTGCTCGGCGGGGCCGCGCTGACCCGGAGCTT
>JAHEOG010000215.1 GCA_018609925.1 Gammaproteobacteria bacterium | reverse complement strand
TTGGCAGGCCTTTTTTTGCGAGCTCGGCATGACCAGGTCCGCGATCGACGACCTCGTGAACCTCGTAGGGTGGACCAGCCAGGTGATCCAGTCTGCCGGCCGGTTGGTGAACTCCGCTGAGATCTAGGGGAGGCGCCCTTGGCCGAGACCCCCGGGGCCTGCGGCTTGCTGGCCCGTCTGGAGCGGGCCGGCAACCGGTTGCCGGACCCCGCCCCCCTGGTCTTCCTGGCCACCGTGATCGTTATGGGGCTTTCCCAGCTGGCCGAGATGGCCGGTTGGAGCGTGGAGAAGACCGTGGCCCGACAGGGAGGGCCCACCACCGAGGCGGTGGAGGCCCGGGGCCTCCTGGACAGCTCCGGGCTGTGGTGGCTGGCCTCCCATCTGGTGGAGAACTTCGTCACCTTCCCACCGCTGGGCCTGGTTCTGGTGGCCATGCTGGGGATCGGTCTGGCCGAGCGCTCCGGGCTCCTGCCGGCCCTGATCGAGCGCTCCATGAGCGGGGTTCCTCAACCCCTTGTTACCCCAGCCCTTTTGTTCGTGGGGGTGCTTTCCTCCCTGACCCTGGACGCCGGCTACGTGGTGCTGCCACCCCTGGCGGCGGCCCTCTACGCCTCCCAGGGCCGCTCCCCCCTGACCGGCATCGCCGTGGCCTTCGCCGGGGTCTCCGCGGGCTTCTCCGCCAACCTGGCGATCACCGGGCTGGATCCGCTGCTCGCCGGGCTGTCCACCGCGGGGGCGCGGGTCCTGGATCCCGCTTACCAAGTGGCGGTGACGGGCAACTGGTGGCTCATGATCGCCTCGGCCCTGATCCTCCCTCTGGTGGGCTGGGCCATCACCGCCCGGTGGGTAGAGCCCCGGTTGGGGACCCGGGGCCTGGATCGGGCGGAGGAGGTGTCCCACGAGCGCGCGCACCGGACCGATCCCGCTCAAGAGGCCCGGGCCCTGCGCTGTGCCGGCTGGGCCCTGCTCGGTACGGTCCTGGTGGTGGCGCTTTTGATCGGCGTCCCCGGGGCCCCCCTACACGGAGAGGGGGAGCGCTTCCCGCGCTGGGTAGAGGCCATTGTCCCCCTGTTGCTGGTGATCTTCGCTGTCCCGGGGATCGCCTACGGGGCCGTGGCCGGGGCCGTGCGCTCGGACCGCGACGCCGCCGAGCTCATGGGTCGGACCATGGCGGATATGGGCCCCTATATCGTCCTGGCCTTCTTCGCCGCCCAGTTCATTGAGGCCTTCCGCTATTCCCACCTCGGGGAGATGCTGGCCATCGTCGGCGGGGATTTCTTGGCCGGGCTGGCCTTGCCGCCCGCCCTCCTCATGGGAGCCTTCGTCGTGGTGGCGGGATTGGCCAACCTCCTCATCGGCTCCGCCTCGGCCAAGTACGCCTTCATCGCTCCCGTCTTCGTGCCCATGTTCATGCAGGCGGGGATCAGCCCCGAGCTGACCCAGGCCGCCTACCGGGTGGGGGATTCGGCAACCAACGTCATCACCCCGCTCAACCCCTACATGGTCATCATCCTCTCCCTCATGCAGCGCTACATTCCCAGAGGCGGCCTGGGCACCTTGGTGGCCACCATGCTCCCCTATTCCCTGGGCTTTCTGGCGGCCTGGCTGCTCCTTCTGACCATCTGGGTTGCAGGTGGCTGGCCTTTGGGTCCGGAAGGGCCGCTAACCTACAGCGCCCCCTGAGCCCGGACGGCTTCAGCCCGGACGGCTCCCTGGGCCGACCTTACCGGTTTCGCCTTCCGACGGTCTCGTTGCGGGCGGCGATCAGGCTTTAGAATGCCCCGGTCCCGGGGAAAGCCCGCTGCCCCGTCCGTTCCCGAGGAAGACCACCATGGCCGAATCCCCTGATCCCGATTCGGAATACAGCCGCCTCCAGGAGCTGAGGCGGCTGGTCAACTACCACAACTACCGCTATTACGTCCTGGACGATCCGGAGATCCCGGACGCCGAGTTCGACCGGCTGTTCGAGGAGCTGGAGGCAATCGAGGCGCGCCACCCCGAGTGGGTGACCCCGGACTCGCCCACCCAGCGGGTGGGAGCGGAGCCCCTGGACGCGTTCCCCGAGATCCGCCACGAGGTCCCCATGCTCTCCCTGCAGAACGGCTTCGAGGAGTCGGAGGCGTGGGACTTCGACCGGCGGGTCCGCGAGCTGTTGGGCACCGACGAGCCGGTGGACTACACCGTGGAGCCCAAGCTGGACGGGCTGGCGGTGACCCTGATCTACGAAAAGGGCCATTTCGTTCGGGGCGGCACCCGGGGGGACGGCACCAGGGGCGAAGACATCACCTCCAACCTCAAGACCATCCGCCAGATCCCCATGGGGCTGCTGGGCTCCGGCTGGCCCGAGCTCCTGGAGGTCCGCGGCGAGGTCTACATGGCCAAGGATCGCTTCCGGGAGCTCAACGAGCGGCGACGAGCGCAAGGCTTGACGGAATTCGCCAATCCGCGCAACGCCGCCGCGGGCAGCCTGCGTCAGCTCGACCCGCGTATTCCGGCCCGCCGCCCCCTGGAGATCGCCGTCTACGGCCTGGGCCAGGTCTCCGAGCCCGTTGCCGAGCGCCACAGCGAGGTCCTGGCGCAGCTCTGGCAGTGGGGCCTGCCCATGCTCCGGGAGATCGATCGCGTTCGGGGCATGGAGGAATGCCTTGAGGTCTACCGCCGGCTCCTGGACAGCCGCCACGAGCTGCGCTACGAGGCCGATGGGGCGGTCTACAAGGTGGACCGCTACGACCTGCAGCGCCAGCTGGGCCACATCGCCCGCTCACCGCGCTGGGCCCTGGCCCACAAGTTCCCGCCGCTGGAGGAGATGACCCGCATCCGGTGGATCGAGGCCTCCGTGGGCCGGACCGGCAAGATCACCCCCGTGGCCCACCTGGACCCGGTGGAGATCGGCGGGGCGACGGTCTCCCGGGCCAGCTTGCACAACCAGGACGAGGTGGACCGCAAGGACGCCCGCGAGGGGGACTACGTCATGGTCCGCCGGGCCGGAGACGTGATCCCCGAGGTGGTACGGGTCATCGAGAGCCAGCGCCCCAACGGGACCGAGCCCTACCGGCTGCCCGATACCTGCCCGGCTTGCGGGGCCGAGGTGATCCGGCCGGAAGGCGAGGTGGATGCCCGGTGCAGCGGCGGGCTGTCCTGTCCGGCCCAGCGGATGGGGGCCATCCTCCACTTCGCCAGCCGGCGGGCGCTGGACATCGAGGGCCTGGGGGAAAAACTGGCCCAGCAGCTGGTGGAGACCGGCCTGGTGGAGACCCCGGCGGACCTCTACCGGCTGAGCCAGGAGCAGCTCCAGGCGCTGGAGCGGATGGCGGAGAAGTCGGCCGACAACCTGGTCCGGGCTTTGGAAGCCAGCAAGTATCCCCCCCTGGACCGGTTCCTCTACGCCCTTGGCATCGATCTGGTGGGGGAGGCCACGGCCCAGCTGCTGGCCCGCGAATTGGGCTCCCTGGACCGGATCATGGGCGCCTCCCGAGAGGAGCTGGAGGCGCTGCCCGACATCGGCCCCGAGGTGGCCAAGGCCATCAGGACCTTCTTCAATCAGGACCGGAACCGGCAGGTCCTTACCGAGCTTCGGGAGCTGGGGGTAGAGCCGCAGGAGCCGGAGCCGGCGCCGGCCGAGGGGCCGGATCTCTCGGGATTGCGGCTGGTGCTCACCGGGACCCTGGAGCGCTGGACCCGAGAGGAGGCCACCGAGGCCCTGGAGGCCCGGGGGGCGCGGGTCTCCGGCTCGGTGTCCGGACGCACCGACTACGTGGTGGCGGGGTCCGATCCCGGATCCAAGGCGGATCGGGCCAGGGAGCTGGATGTGCCGGTACTCGACGAGGCGGGACTGGAGCGCCTCCTGAACCGGGGAACCGCGTAGCCTCGGTGACCCGGGGGCCGGCCCCTGCTAGCATGCCCTGGCACTGTCCCCCGGCTGCCTACCCGGTGAGTCGGAGCGGCTAGAGAAAGGAGAGCGCCCCTGTTCGGTTTCGAAGGCCTGCGTCAGATCAATCGGCTCCGTGAGGTGCTGGGGGTATTTGCCCGCTACGGCTTCGGGGAGCTCATCCAGCACCTGCGCCTGGGCCGCTTCGTCCCTCGCTGGGCCAAGCGCCGGAACCGCGCCCCGGCGCTTACCGCCGCCCAGCGGGTGCGCCTCATCTGCGAGGAGCTGGGGCCTTCGTTCATCAAGATCGGCCAGATCCTGTCCACCCGGCCCGACCTGCTGCCTCCGGACTGGATCGAGGAGCTCTCCCGGCTGCAGGGTCGGCTCCCCCCCATTCCTTTCGAGGACATCGAGCGCTCCTTGCGCGAGGCCTGGGGCGAGGAGGGCTGGCAGCGGCTCCTGCGCTTCGATCGCGAGCCCCTGGCGACGGCCTCCATCGCCCAGGTCCATCGCGGCATGCTGCCCACGGGCGAGGAGGTGGCGGTCAAGGTCCGACGGCCGGGCATCGAGGAGCAGGTGGAGGTGGACCTGCGGATCCTGCAGCGCCTGGCCCACCTGGCCGGATACTACCTACCGGATATCGCTCGGCACGACCCGGTCCGCATCGCCCAGGAGTTCTCCGACAGCTTCCGGGCGGAGCTGGAGCTCAGCCAGGAAGGGCGCCACCTGGAGCGCTTCCGGGAGAACTTCCGCGACCGCCGGGATGTGACCTTCCCTCGTGTCTATTGGCGATATACCAGTGCCGAAGTGCTGGTAACGGAGTTCATCCACGGTCCCATGGCCCTTACCCGTCCCGAGAGGCTGGACGAGCTGGGCTTTGATCGCCACACCCTGGCCCGGACGGGGGCCCGGGCCTTCCTCAAGATGATCATCCAGGACGGGTTCTTCCACGCCGATCCCCACCCCTCCAATGTCATCTTCCCGCGCCCGGACGAGGTCTGCCTGATCGACTGCGGCATGGTGGGCCGCCTTCGGCGGGATTTCCGGGAGCACCTCCTGGACCTGCTGCTGGCCTTGATCCACCGGGACTCGGACGAGGCCGTGGCGGCCTTCCTGGAGATCGGCCAGCCCCCGGCCGACCTGAATCGAGACGCGCTGCTGAACGACGCCGACCGCTTCATCGAGCGCTACCACGGGATCCCCCTGGAGCAGCTCCGCCTGGGCGAGATCCTGACGGAGTTCGTGCGCCTTGTCCGGGATCACAATATCGTCCTGCCTCCGGACCTCGCCTTGCTGGCCAAGGCCTTGATCACCGTGGAAGGGCTGGGGCAGGTGCTCGATCCCGAATTCGACATGGTCTCCGAGGCCGAGCCCTACCTGGTTCAGCTCGTGCGGAGCCGCTATCGCCCCGAGCGGATGGCCCAGTGGCTGTGGCGGGAGGTGCGCTCCGGGGAAGAGGAGGGCCGGGCCGTCTACCGGGACTTCCGCAGCGCCCTGCGCCGCATGGGGCAGGGCACCCCCATCCAGCTCGAGATGCGCCATCAGGCCAGGTTCGAGCAGGAGCTCGACCGCGCGAGCAACCGGATCGCCTTCGCCCTGGTGGTGGCCGCCCTGATCATCGGCTCGGCCCAGCTCGTGCAGGCCCGGGCCGGGCCGGAGGTCTACGGCCTGCCCCTGTTCGGGCTGGTGGGCTTCGGGGTGGCCACCTTCTTCGGGCTCTGGCTGATCGTGGCCATCTTCCGCTCCTGGCGGATGTGACCCGGCCCGGGTTCGGAAACCGAAGGCGAGAGGAAGCGGCAGGCCAGAGAAGGCTAAGGCCGAAAGGGGAACGGCTTTAGGAGTCGGCCTCCCAGCGCAGCCGATAGAGCAGGTCCAACGCCTGGCGGGGGGTAAGCTCATCCGGGTCCAGGTGGCGGAGCTCCTCTACAACCGGATGGGGGGCCGAGCGGAACAGATCGAGCTGGGGGGCCGGCTCGGGGGAGCTCTCCTCGCGGGCCGGAGTTAGCGAGCCGGTCTCCAGCTCCTGGAGCAGGGACCGGGCGCGCTCGATGACCGGCTCGGGCAGGCCCGCCAGGGCGCCCACCTGGAGGCCGTAGCTGCGGTCGGCGGGGCCCTCCCGGACGCTGTGGAGGAAGACAACGCCGTCGCCGTACTCACGGGCGGCGACATGGACATTGGCCACCGTCGGCAGGCGCTCGGCGAGCTCGGTGAGCTCGAAGTAGTGGGTGGCGAACAGGGTCCAGCTGCGATTGCTCTCGGCCAGCGCCTCGGCGCTCGCCCAGGCCAATGCCAGCCCGTCGAAGGTGGAGGTTCCGCGGCCGATCTCGTCCATGAGGACGAGGGACTGGGGGCTGGCGTTGTGCAGGATGTTGGCGGTCTCGGTCATCTCCACCATGAACGTGGAGCGACCCGAGGCCAGGTCGTCGCGGGCCCCGATGCGGGTGAAGATCCGGTCCACGGGGCTCAGCCGGGCCTCGGCCGCGGGGACGAAGCTCCCGGCGTGGGCCATCAGGACGATCAGGGCCACCTGGCGCATGTAGGTGGACTTGCCGCCCATATTGGGCCCGGTGATGAGCAGCATGCGCCGCCCTTCCGACAGCTCCAGGTCGTTGGGGACGAAGGGGGTGTCGGTGCTCCACTCCACCACCGGGTGGCGGCCTTCGCCGATGACCGGGGCCTGGCCCGGCTGCCACTCGGGCTGGACGTAGCCCAGGGCCTCCGCACGCTCGGCAAAATCCGCCAGGACGTCGGCCTCGGCGATGCCCTCGGCCAGGGGCTGCAGGACGGGCAGGTCGGCCTTGAGGCCGGCGATGAGCTCCTCGAACAGGGCCTTCTCCCGCGCCAGGGCCCGGTCGGCGGCCGACAGGGCCTGCTCCTCGAAGCGCTTGAGCTCCGGGGTAACGAAGCGCTCGGCGTTCTTCAGGGTCTGCTTGCGGATGTAGCGGTCGGGGACCCGGTCCAGACGGGACTTGGAGACCTCGATGTAGTAGCCGTGGACCTTGTTGTAGGCCACCTTCAGGGTGTCGATACCGCTCGCCTCGCGCTCCTCGGCTTCCAGCCGGGCCAGGTAGTCCCCGGCGTTCTCCCCCACATCCCGCAGCTCGTCCAGCTCATCGTCGAAGCCGGAGCGGATGAACCCGCCGTCCCGGGCGGTGGCGGGGGCCTGGTCCACCAAGGCCCGGTCCAGGTGCTCGACCATCTCCCGTTGGGGCGGAAGGCCGCGGGCCAGCTCCGCCAGCCGGGGGCTGTCGGGGCGCTGCAGGGCCGCCTGCAGGTCCGGCAGTACCGACAGGCTGTTCTGGAGCATCTTGAGGTCCCGGGGGTTGGCCGAGCCCAGCCCCACCCGGGTAAAGATGCGCTCGATGTCCCCAACCCCTTCCAGGATGCGGCGGATGCCCTCGTAGCGGCCGCCCTCCTGGAGGGCCGACACCGCCTGGTGGCGGCGCTTGAGGGCCTCGACATCGCGCAGGGGCTGGGTCAGCCACTGGCGCAGCAAGCGGGCCCCCATGGGTGTGACGGTGCGATCCAAAACGCCCACCAGATGGGCCCGGCCTTCCCCGGAGAGGGTCCGGTCGATCTCCAGGTTGCGGCGGGTGGCGGCGTCCATGGCCACCGTCTCCTCGAAGCGCTCCGGCACCAGGGAGCGCACGTGGGGCAGGAGGCCCTTCTGGGTCTCCCGTGCGTAGACGAGCAGGGCCCCGGCCGCACGGATCCCCGCCTCCAGATCCTCACAGCCGAACCCGGATAGGTCGTGGGTGGCGAACTGGTCGGTCAGGTACTCGTGGGCGGTGTCCGGCTGGAAGCTCCACGCTCCGCGCTCCCGCAGCCGCTGCTCGGGCTGGGGCACCGCGTGCTCGGGCAAGGCCGTGGCTTCGGGGATCAGGATCTCGGCCGGATCCAGCCGGGCCAGCTCGCCGGCCAGCACCTCCGCCGTCTCGGGCTCGGCCAGGGTGAATCGGGCGGTGGAGAGATCGAGGGCGGCGAGCCCCCAGGGGGCCTCCGTACGGGAGGCCGGAACCACGGCCGCTAGGTAGTTGTTGCTGCGCTCCTCCAGGAGGTTGGACTCGGTGAGGGTGCCCGGGGTCACCACCCGCACCACCTGCCGCTCGACGGGGCCCTTGGCGGTGTTGGGATCGCCGAGCTGCTCGCAGATGGCCACTGATTCCCCGGCGCGGACCAGCCGCGCCAGGTAGGGCTCGACGTTGGCCACCGGCACCCCGGCCATGGGCAGGGCCTGGCCGCCGCTCTCGCCGCGCTGGGTGAGGGTTATGTCGAGCAGCGAGGCGGCGCGCTCGGCGTCCTCGTAGAAAAGCTCGTAGAAGTCGCCCATGCGGTAGAAAAGCAGGATCTCCGGATATTCCGCCTTGATCCGGAGATACTGCTGGACCATGGGGGTGTGGGAGGCGTCGTTCATGATCGGAGGATCGGCTCGGGCCAGTTCGCGAGGTTGGGGAACAGTCTAAGGGGATCGTCTGCCCCTTCAAACGCAGCGCGTGGGGAAGGGCAGGGCGACGGCCAACGCCGCGGCATTCGCGTACCGCGCAGGTTTACCCCGGCTGGTCCGGATCCGAAGCTTTTGAGTCCCTGTCCTGGGCTCGGACCGGGTAGAGCAGAGGCTCCACCATCCCTTTGGGCAGCCGATAGAGGAGCCCCAGCTCGGGACGGACCAGCTCGAGCTGGGGGTCGGTGCTCCGGACTGTGTAGGGGATGGGCTCGTCCCGCCCCGCCAGGTGGAGGGTGGCCCGGGCCCCTTCGCCGGGTTCGTCCACCTGCTCCAGGGCAAGGGCTTGCTGGCCGAGCCAGGCCCGGGCGGTGCGTTTGGCCTGCTTGGAATCGATGGCGTCCGAGT
>JAHEOG010000214.1 GCA_018609925.1 Gammaproteobacteria bacterium | reverse complement strand
GAGCGGCCAGGGGCCTAGCTCCCGGGCCAGGCCTTCCCGAACGGCCCGATCCACTGCCACGAATCCCACCCGAGCGCCGGCCAGGCCAAAGTATTTCCCCAGAGAGCGCAATACCACCAGCCCGGGCTCTCCCGCCTCGTCCACCAGGGAAAGCCCGGGGACGACATCGGCGAAGGCCTCGTCCACCACCAGCCAGCCATCCCGGCGCGCCAAGCGCCGCCGCCAGTGCCTTAGGTGCTCAGGGGGGAACCGGGCCCCGTCCGGGTTGTTCGGATTCGTGACGACGAGGACATCCGCTTCCCCGGAGGCGGCCTCCAGGTCCTGGTCCGCCACCCGCACCACCTCGTGGCCCGCCCGGTGCCATCGGAAGGCGTGCTCGGAGTAGGTGGGCCAGAGGACGGCGACCCGACACCGCCGACGAAGCCGGGGTAGGGCCTGGATGACGGCTTGCGTTCCGGGCACCGGCAGCAGGTGATGCGTGCCGTAGTAGGCCTCCGCGACCTCGACGAGCCCGTCATCCGCGGGAAGGCCCTGCCAGGCTGACGGGGGGATCTCCGGTACCGGGTAGCCCCAGGGATTGATCCCGGTGGAGAGGTCCACCCAGCCCCCTTCCGGTGTCCCGAAGCACCGGCTCGCCTCCGCCAGGTCTCCGCCGTGCTCGGGTCCCAAGGCCTCAGCCAAGGAGCCATCCTCCCAGGACGATAGCGGCCACCCACAGCAGCAGACCCCACCGGACCAGCCCCAGGGAACGGCCGATATCGGCCGGCGAGGGCTCCCGCCCCGTACCAAGGAGCGGGCGCTGCTCCAGAAGTCCGGCGTACCGGGCCGTGCCTCCCAAGCACAGCCCCAGGGCCCCGGCGCCCGAGGCCATCACGGTCCCGGCATTGGCGCTCTTCCAGGCCCCACCCTGATGCCGCCAGCACCCCAGGGCCCGCGGGGCGTCGCCCAAGGCGGCATAGGTGAGCGCGGTCAGCCGGGCCACCGGCCAGTTGAGCAGATCGTCGAGCCGCGCCGCGGCCCAGCCGAACTCCCCGTAGCGGCCACCCCGGTAACCCCACATGGCGTCGAGGGTGTTCACCAACCGGTAGGCTACCACCGCCGGAGCGCCACCCACCACGAACCACAGCAGGGCACCGTAGGTAGCGTCCGCGCCATTCTCCAGGACCGACTCCACGGTGGCCTTAGCCATCCCCGACCGGTCCAGGTCCGCGGTTTCCCGGGCCACCATGTTGGAGAGGGCCCCGCTGGCTCCCGCCAGATTCCCGGCTTCCAGGGAGCTCGCGACGGCTCGCGCATGCTCGCCCAGCGAGCGGCCTCCAAGGCAGAGGAACAGAAGCAGGAGCGCGAAGAAGGAGCCGGCCCGGCCGGGGATGCTGACCAGCGCCCAGGCTCCGGCTACGATCGGAGCCACCAGCAGGACGACCGCGAACAGCCCCCGCATGCGGCGTAGACGGCCCCGATTCAAGCGTGCTTCCGTCGTGGCCACCACGACACCAAAGGCGGCCAGGGGGTGGCCGCGCCGGGGCTCCCCGAGCAAAGCGTCCAGGGCCACCGCCACAGGAACGAGGATAGCCGCTTCCGTCACGAGCTAGGCCCTCTGTGGGACAATACCGCCATGGCCGCCGTCTGCCTCATGATCCAGGGGACCACCTCCGATTCCGGCAAAAGCGCCGTGGTGACCGGGCTCTGCCGGGCCCTCCACCGCCGCGGAATCGATGTCGCCCCCTTCAAGCCCCAGAACATGGCCAACAACAGCGCCGTCACCACGGGCGGCGGGGAGATCGGCCGCTCCCAGGCCATCCAGGCTCGAGCCGCGGGTCTTGAGCCTACGCCGGACATGAATCCGGTGCTCCTCAAGCCCGACACCGACACCGGCGCCCAGGTCGTCCTTGGGGGGAAGGTGGTAGGGACCATGGACGCTATCGGCTATCATGCCTACAAGCGCACCGCCCGCGACGAGGTCCTGGCGGGGTACCGCCGCCTGGCCGCTACCTTCGACGCGGTCATCGTGGAGGGGGCGGGCAGTCCCGCGGAGATCAACCTGCGCGAGGACGACATCGCCAACATGGGTTTCGCGGAAGCGGTGGACTGCCCGGTGGCTCTAGTGGCCGACATCGACCGGGGCGGGGTCTTCGCCCAGCTCGTCGGTACGCACGAACTGCTCTCCCCTTCCGAGCGGCAGCGACTCAAGGGCTTCGTCATCAACCGCTTCCGGGGCGACCGCCGCCTGTTGGAGCCGGGCCTCGAATGGCTGGGGGATCACACCGGGTTACCAGTCCTGGGGGTTCTCCCCCACCTGGACGGACTCCACCTGGAGGCAGAGGACCGCATCGGTCCAGAAGGCCCTGCCCAGGTCAGCCGGGAGGGCTCCCTGAAGGTTCGGGTACCGGCCCTGCCCCGGATCAGTAACCACACCGACCTCGATCCCTTGCGCCTCCATCCCCGGGTCGACCTCCGCTTCGCCGGGGCCGGGGAATCGCTGGATGGATCCGACCTGCTCGTCCTGCCCGGCAGCAAGAGTGTTCGCTCCGATCTCGAGTGGCTCCGCCATCGGGGATGGGACGAGGCCATCCGCCGGCACCTCCGCTACGGCGGCAAGGTCATCGGGATCTGCGGTGGCCTCCAGATGCTGGGCAGGAGCCTGTCCGATCCCCTCGGCCTGGAGGGCCCGCCGGGAACCAGCGAGGGCTTGGGATTGCTCGACCTGACGACGGAGCTTGCCCCGGAGAAGCGCCTGGCCCGCACCCGCGGCCGGCTTACCATTGGGGAAGCGGAGGTCACCGGCTATGAGATCCACATGGGCGCCACTACCGGCCGGGACCTGGAGCGCCCAGCGGCTCACCTGGCCAACGGCCCGGACGGCGCCCGCTCCGGTGACGATCGCATCCTGGGGACCTACCTGCACGGCCTGTTCGAGGCCACCGAGGCCCGGGAGGCCCTCCTGGCCTGGGCAGGCCTGGCCGATCCGGAGCCCTTCGACTACGACGGCGCCCGCGAAGCCGGGATCGATCGCCTGGCCGACGCCGTCGAGGAGCATCTGCTGAGCGGTCCCCTACGCGAGATCCTGCGGCTTTAACCCCCGCCGCGACCTCGTGCGACCCTCCCGACCGTTCCTTGCCCTTCCACCCTTTGCCTCAGCCGAGGGCGAGCACGGCCAGGAGCAGGGCCTCGCCGATCTCGATCGCCGCCCCCAGGACGTCGCCCACCACCCCGCCCAACCGTTGCACGGCCAGCCACCGCAGGCCGAGCAGCCCCATTCCGGCCAGGAGGATCGCGGCCAGCCCCGTAGCCCCGGCGACCAGCAGGACCACCAGGGCGGATACCCCGACGCCGGCCCAGGCGGCTTCGGTAGGGACGTGCCGCGTTGGGGCCTCACCGAGGCCACCGACGCGGACGTAGGTAGTGCTCAGCAGAAGGGCCACGGCCCCTGCCCGAGCCAGGAGGGGGGCCAGCGCGATGAGGAGCCACTGGCCCGCCTCCACCAGAGCGGCCAACGCGGCAACCTTGACAACCAACACCAGGGCCACGGCCACCACACCCGCTGCCCCGGTGCGGCTGTCGTCCAGGATGGCCAGGGTGCGCTCGCGGTCACCGTGGCCGCCCAGCCAGGCGTCGGCGGCGTCGGCCAGCCCGTCCAGGTGCAGGAAGCCGGTAAGGGCCGCCCACAGCACCAGGACCAGGCTTCCCACGAGGGGCGGTGGTCCGTCCCCCAGGATCCAGGCACCAGCGGCGAGCACCAGACCGATCCCCAGCCCCACGACGGGATAGAAGACCACCGAGCGACCCAGCTG
>JAHEOG010000213.1 GCA_018609925.1 Gammaproteobacteria bacterium | reverse complement strand
CATGCCCCCCCATTCGGGTGGTTGGCAAAAGGGCCTTCTCCAGATTCACCCGGCTGCCCGGCTCCAGATCGGCCAGGGCGGTCCGGCGCCAGGTCTCAGCTGAGACATCGAAGGCGAGGTCCTGCCCCCGTCTCTCGGACACCGTCAGACAGGGGCCAGAGACCGCCAGGCTGTCCCCCGGAGCCAGATCTCCAGTGTCGAGATCACCGGCATCAAGGGTGAGCCGCCAGTCCCCGCCCGTTTTCTCCAGAGCGCGCACCGTACCCATCGCCTGGACGATCCCCGTAAACATGTTCTCCGAGAGTCCTCTCGTCGCCAAGCTGGCACAGGCCCAAAATAAAGGGCTCGCCTCAGCCCGGAAAGCCAGCACCTACCCGGGGGGATCCGGGCAGGCCGTGATGCGCAGGTCGGGTCCGAGCTCGCGGCGCTCCAGGATAGTCAGATCCCGTCGCTGGTCCATGGACTCGATGGGCGTCCCGGCGAGCATGGCCCGGCTCCCGGCGCCGAGCAGAGTGGGAGCCTGATAGGTTACCAGACGATCGACCCAGCTCCCGGCCAGGACCGAGCTGGCCAGGGTGGCACCGCACTCCACCAGCACCGAGTTGACCTCACGCCGGCCAAGCTCGTCCCACACGGCTGCCAAATCCAGACCGCCCTCCGACGTCTCGGGCAGTGCCATCACCTCGGCGCCGACCGCTTCCAGGGCCCGCCGGGCCTCGCCGGGAGGCTCGGGCCCGGTGAGGAGCAGGCAGCGGCCGGGTCCGGTCACCACGCCGGACCCGGGCGGGGTGCGCAGGGAGCTGTCGAGGAGCACCCGAAGGGGCTGGAGATCGCTGCCTTCCGGGACACGGACGGTCAGGGAGGGATCGTCGGCCAGCACCGTAGCGCTTCCGGTGAGGATCGCTGAGTGGCGACGGCGGAGCCGATGGACATCCGCCCGCGCCGCCTCCGAGGTGATCCAACGGCTCTCCCCGCACTGGGTCGCGGTACGGCCGTCCAGGCTGGTGGCCAGCTTCAGGGTCACCCAGGGACGTCCCGTCCGCGCCCGCTTGAAGAACCCGGCATTGAGGGAGGAGGCCTCATCCTCAAGGCAGCTCGGCCCAAGCTCGACTCCGGCCTGCGACAGCCGGGCGAGGCCCTGGCCCTGGACGCGCGGATCGGGATCGCCTACGGCGGCCACGACCCGAGTGATCCCCGCGGTAACGAGGCGATCGGCGCAAGGGGGTGTGCGCCCGGTATGGCTGCAGGGCTCCAGGGTCAGGTAGGCGCAGGCACCGGATGCGGCCTCCCCGGCCCGCTCCAGCGCTGCGACCTCCGCGTGAGGACCCCCTGCGCGGGCATGGAAGCCTTCCCCCACCACCCGCCCTTCCCGGACCAGGACACAGCCTACCGCGGGGTTGGGATCGGTCCGTCCGAGCCCGCGGCAGGCCAGGGCCAGGGCCCGACGCATGTAGCCGATATCGCCGGGCTCAGTCGCTGTCACGGTGGAGCCGTTCCAGCTCGGCCCGGAAGGCGTTCACGTCCTCGAAACGCCGGTAAACGGAGGCGAACCGCACGTAGGCGACCTCGTCCAGGTCCCGCAGGGCCTCCATCACCCATTGCCCGATCTCGCGGGAGGGGACCTCCTTTTCCCCCGACTGCATGAGCCGGCGCTCGATGTCCCGGACGGTTCGCTCGACCGTCTCGGAGGCCACGGGGCGCTTCTCCAGGGCCCGCTGTAGCCCGGTGAACAGCTTGTCCTCGCTGAAGGCCTCGCGGCGTCCATCGCCCTTGACCACCTGGGGCAAGCGCAGCTCGGCGCGCTCGAAGGTGGTGAATCGGGCGCCACAGGCGCGGCAGATCCGCCGCCGACGGACCGCCCCACCCCCCTCGGCCAGGCGTGAATCCTGGACCCGGGTTTCCTCACCGACGCAGAAGGGACAGCGCACGGGGGACTCCTGGTACGGGGAGAAACCGCCTTCCCGAGCGGGAGGGGTCCGTCGGCCGGAGGGTTCCGCTCGGAGGGCTAGAAATCGTAGATGGGGAACCGGCGGGCCAGGTCTAGGACCTCCCCCTGCACCCGCTCGATAACGGCTTCCGACTCGGGATCGTTCAGCACGTCGGCGATCCAGTTGGCCACCTGTTGGACCTCGGCATCCCCGAAGCCGCGGGAGGTGATGGCGGGGGTACCGATGCGGATGCCGCTGGTGACGAACGGCGATTCCTGATCGAAGGGCACCCCGTTCTTGTTGGCGGTGATGTTGGCCCGCCCCAGCACCGCCTCGGCGTCCTTCCCGGTCAAGTCATGGTCGGCGAGGTTCATCAAGAACAGGTGGTTGTCGGTGCCCCCGGAGACGATGCGGTAGCCGCGCTCATCCAGGGTCCGGGCCATGATCTGGGCCGAGCGTACCACCTGTTCCTGGTTTCGCTGGAAGCTATCCTCCAGGTTCTCCTTGAAGCCAACCGCCTTGCCGGCGATCACATGCATCAGGGGCCCGCCCTGGATGCCGGGGAAGATCAGGGAGTTCGCCTTCTTGGCGAGGTCCCCGTCGTTAGTGAGGATCAGCCCGCCCCGGGGGCCGCGCAGGGTCTTATGGGTCGTGGTGGTGGTGTAGTGGGCATAGGGCACCGGGCTGGGGTGGACACCGGCTGCCACCAGGCCCGCGATGTGGGCCATGTCCACCAACAGCCACGCGCCCACCTCATCGGCGATCTCACGGAAGCGCTCGAAATCGATGGTCCGGGAGTAGGCGCTGGCCCCGGCGATGATCAGCTTGGGCTTGTGGGCCTTGGCCTGCTCCAGGGCGTGGTCGTAATCGATGCGCTCGGTCTCCCGGTCGACGCCGTAGGAGACCACATTGAACAGCTTGCCGGAGAGGTTGACCTTCGCCCCATGGGTCAGGTGGCCTCCGTGGGCCAGATCCATGCCCATGATCGTGTCGCCCGGCGACAGGACCGAGAAGAATACCGCCTGGTTGGCCTGGGAGCCGGAATGGGGCTGGACGTTGGCGTACTCCGCCCCGAACAGCTGTTTGGCGCGGTCGATGGCGAGGCGCTCGACGACGTCCACGTACTCGCACCCGCCGTAGTACCGCCTTCCGGGGTAGCCCTCGGCGTACTTGTTGGTCAGCTTGGAGCCCTGGGCCTCCAGCACCCGCGGGGAGGTGGAGTTCTCAGAGGCGATCAGCTCCAGGTGCTCCTCCTGGCGACGGCCCTCATTGGCGATGGCCTCGGCGAGCTCCGGATCGAAGCCCTCGATGGTCTGGGTCTTATCGTACATGGGCCTCTCGGTCAGCGATGGTGGGCATTTCAGGGAAGGGGTGGCCGGCAGGCGGGAGCTAGCCCTCGATGGCCTCGATCTTTTCCACCCGGCGTTGGTGGCGTCCGCCTTCGAACTCCGCCTCCATCCAGGCATCGAAGATGCTCTTGGCCAAGCCCGGACCGACCACCCGGCCGCCCATAACCAGGATGTTGGCGTCGTTGTGCTGCCGCGACATGCGGGCCTCGAACTCGCTGTGGCAAGGCGCGGCGCGGATCCCCTT
>JAHEOG010000212.1 GCA_018609925.1 Gammaproteobacteria bacterium | reverse complement strand
TTCCACGGCTGCACGATCGTGGTCAAGTACGGCGGCAGCGCCATGGCGGACGAGCAGCTCAAGGAGAGCTTCGCCCGCGACGTGGTGCTGATGAAGCTAGTGGGCATGAATCCCGTCATCGTCCACGGCGGCGGGCCCCAAATCGGGCAGACCCTGGAGGAGATGGGCCGCTCGACGGAATTCGTGGGCGGCATGCGGGTGACGGACGCCGACACCATGGAAGTGGTGGAGATGGTGCTCGGCGGCCGAGTCAACAAGGAGATCGTGCACCTCATCAACCGCCACGGGGGGAAGGCGGTGGGGCTGTCCGGCAAGGACGGCGGACTGATCCGCGCCCGCAAGCTCCAGATCCAACGGGAGGATCCCGGGGCCCAGGCCCCCGAGATCCTGGACGTGGGGCTGGTGGGCGAGGTGGACGAGATCGACCCCCGAGTGGTCCAGACCCTGGACACCGGGAGCTTCATCCCGGTGGTGGCCCCCATCGGGGTCGGTCCCGAGGGGGAGACCTACAACATCAATGCCGACCTCGTGGCCGGCCGGCTTGCCGAGGAGCTGGCGGCCGAGAAGCTGGTGCTGCTCACCGACGTACCCGGGATCCTGGATCCCCAAGGGCGGCTCCTGACCGGGCTGTCCCGGGCCGATGTGGAGGCCTACATCGACGACGGCACCATCGCCGGCGGCATGCTGCCCAAGGTGCGCTGTGGCCTGGAGGCCGTGGCCGGGGGCGTCCACAGCGCCCACATCGTGGACGGCCGGGTTGATCACGCCCTGCTGCTGGAGGTCTTCACCGACGCCGGCGTCGGTACCTTGATCCAGGAACAAGCCCAGGCCTGAGGGAGGAGAGCCGGTGGCGCGAAAGGGGCAACGGCGGGAGGAGATCCTCCAGGCCCTGGCCCGCATGCTCGAGACCAGCTCGGCTGGCCGGGTCACCACCGCGGCCCTGGCCGAGGCGGTGGGGGTCTCGGAGGCGGCCCTGTACCGCCATTTCGGCAGCAAGACCCAGATGTTCGAGGCCCTCGTGGAGTTCATCGAGGAGAGCCTGTTCTCCCGGGTCAACCGGATCCTGGAGTCCACGGACCACCCCGACGAGCAGTGCGAGCAGATCCTGCGCCTGTGGCTGGGCTTCGCCGCCAAGAACCCCGGCCTTGCCCGGCTCATGCTGGGGGAGGCCATCCAGGGCGAGTCCGAGAGCCTGCGGGCCCGCGTTCAGCAGCTCATGGAGCGCCTCGAGACCCAGCTCAAGCAGGTCCTCAAACAGGCACGGGTGCAGTCGCGGCTCTCGGTGGAGACCGATGCCCCGGCCGCCGCCAACCTCCTGGTGGCGGTGGTCCACGGCCGGATCAACCAGTTCAGCCGGTCCAACTTCCGCCAGGATCCCTCCGAGCAGTGGGCCGCCCAGTGGGCCATCCTCCACGCCGGGCTGTTCCAGTAGGGGCCGCTGGCTGGGGAACGCCAAGACAACGAAGATTTGTCCCGGCGCCTTTCGTCATTCCCGCGCAAGCGGGAATCCCGCAAAGGGCCCGTGCCCCAAAGAGGGTTTCGAGCTGACCCGCCAGATCCCGGATCCGCGCTGCGCACGGTCCGGGATGACGGGCCTCATTACGGGGGCGGCTGTGTGACTCTTTCCCCTCCTCTGTAGTAATCGACCTTTACTGTCTTCTGCGCCTCTGCGCTCAATTCCTCGCCGAATCTGGCGCCACTTCCAGTTCCACCTCCTCGACCCCTTCCTCCAGGCGAAACGCCCGAATCCGCCAGTCCCCTTCCTCCCGGCCGATGATCAGATGGAGGGCCTCGGGGTACTGGTTGCGGGCCAGGTCGGTCTCGCTGGGCCAGGGGGGCGTACCGGGGTGGGAGTGGTAGATCGCGAGGAGGGTCCAGCCTTCCTCGCGGATCCGGCGCATGGCGTCGATGAGGCCCTCGGCGGCCATGTCGAAGGCGTCGAAGCGGTGCAGGCGGTTCTCTACCGGGAGGCGCTGGTCCGCCCGATCCCCGGTACCGGCCAAGAGGCCGCAGACCTCCTCGTCGGGGGAGGCCTTAGCGGCGGCGATCAGCTCCCGGTGGATTCGGTCCGGAAGGCGGAGCAGGCCGGACATTCGGGATCCCGGCTGAGGGCGATGGTTCGGAAATCCATGTTCAGGGCGTCGAATACAAGCAATCGGCCAGCCAGGCCTTCCTCGATCCCGGCGAGGCGCTTGATGGCCTCGGTGGCGAGGAGGGTGCCGATCACCCCGGCCGCCGGGCCGAGGACCCCGGTGACAGCGCAGCGCTCGGTCTCGGCGGTGTCCGGGGGATCCCGGTAGGTGCAGCGGTAGCACGGCGGCAGGGGATCGGCGTCGAAGGGGAAGGCCATGACCTGCCCCTCCATCCGGATCACTGCCCCGGTTACCAGCGGCACCCGGTGGCGTAGACCGGCCGCGTTGAGCCCGAACCGGGTGGGGAAGTTGTCGCTGGCGTCCACCACCAGGTCGGCCTGCGCCACCGCTGCGCTCAGCTCTTGGCCCTCCAGGCGCTCGGCCCGGGCTTTCACGACCGTTTGCGAGTTGAGCTGGTACAGGCCGGCCACGGCCGATTCCGCCTTGTTCCAGCCCACCCGGGACTCGCTGTGCAGCACCTGGCGGTGCAGGTTGGAGGGCTCGACGCTGTCCGCATCGGCCACCACGAGCTCCCCCACCCCGGCCCCGGCCAGGTACAGGGCCGCCGGCGCGCCCAGTCCCCCCGCCCCCAGCAGCAGGACCCGCGAGGCCAGCAGCCGCTGCTGGCCCTCCACGCCGATCCGCGGCAGCAGGATCTGGCGGCCGTAGCGCTCAAGCTGCTCGTCGGTGAGTTCGGCCATGGGAGTCTCGTTTAGCGTGGATCTTGCCGCGGAGACGCGGAGGGTGGCCAATGCGGTCCTGGCGCGAGGCCGGTGATTGGAGCGGCGGTCCCTTGCCGGGATTTTAGGCGTCACCCGGGCGAAGCGACATAATCTCCTGGATGAAGCCCACTCTGGCAGATTGCCACGAGCCCTTCCGGGCTCTCGTGATGACGAGCTGGGCGTGGAGGCTACTCCATAGGTGGCCCGGAACCGGCATTTCTACGTCTTCTCTGCGGTCCTTAACTCATTGGAACCCGATCTCCCCTAGCGGTTCCGGGCCTGTGCCCCTCCACCACCCGATCCCGTCCGCCGAGGTCGGGGTGGATCCCCACTTCGGTGAGGCCCGCTTCCTCCGCAAGGGTCCGCACCGCCGGCCCCTGGTCCCATCCGATCTCCACCAGCAGCCACCCGCCCGCTTCCAGGTGCTCCGGAGCCCCGGCGAGGATCGCGCGGTGGCCGTCCAGGCCGTCGGGGCCGGCAGCCAGGGCGGCTCGAGGCTCCGCTGCCACGTCCCCCGTATCCAAAAGGGGATCCGATTCGGCCACGTAGGGCGGGTTGGCGACGATGAGCCCATAGCGCCGGCCGGCCACCGGGCCCAGCCAGTCCCCCTCCAGGACCGCCACCCGGTCGGTCAGTCCCAGCCGCTCGATGTTGGAGCGGGCCACGGCCGCGGCCGGAGGGTCGATCTCCACGGCATCGACCTGGGCCCCGGGGCGCTCCCGGGCCAGGGCTGCGGCGATGCAGCCCGTGCCCGTCCCCAGATCCAGCACCCGCACCGGCTCCTCCGCCGGGAGCCGGGCCAGGGCCCGCTCCACCAAGGTCTCGGTATCGGGTCGAGGGATCAAGGCCTCGGGCGTAACGCCGATGGGCAGGGACCAGAACTCGCGCTGTCCCGCCAGGTGGGCCACCGGGCTGCCGTTGGCACGCGCCCGGACCAGCTCCCGGTAGGCCTCGCGCTCCGCGCCGGAGAGGGGGCGGTCCGGATCCATGTAGAGCTGGATGCGGTCCAGACCCAAGGCCTGGCCGAGGAGGAGCTCGGCGTCGAGGCGGCCGGTGTCGCTGCCGCTTTGCGACAGGTGGCCGGCGGTCCATTGCAGGACCTGGCGAACCGTCCAGGTCATGATTCGAGCTGGGCGAGCTGCTCGGCCTGGTGCTCGGTGATCAGGGGATCGATCAGCAGGTCCAGGTTGCCCTCCAGCACCTGGTCCAGCTGGTAGAGGGTCAGGTTGATGCGGTGGTCGGTGATCCGACCCTGGGGGAAGTTGTAGGTACGGATGCGCTCGGAGCGATCGCCGCTGCCGACCAGCGAGCGGCGCTGGTCGGCGCGCTCGGCATCGGCGCGCTGGCGCTCGGCCTCGTAGAGCCGCGCCTGCAGCACCTTCATGGCCTTGTCGCGGTTCTTGTGCTGGGACTTCTCGTCCTGGCAGGTAACCACCGTGCCGGTGGGCAGGTGGGTGAGGCGCACCGCGGAGTCGGTGGTGTTGACGCTCTGGCCGCCCGGTCCGGAGCTGCGGAAGATGTCGACCCGCAGGTCATTGGGGTCGATGCTCACCTCCACCTCCTCCGCCTCCGGCATCACTGCCACGGTACAGGCCGAGGTGTGGATCCGACCCTGGGTCTCCGTCTCCGGTACCCGCTGCACCCGATGCCCGCCCGACTCGAACTTGAGCCGGGAGTAGGCCAGGTCCCCCCGGACCTGGAGGATGACCTCCTTGAAGCCGCCGCGATCGCTCTCGCTGGCGGTTACCACCTCGGTCTTCCAGCCCCGGGATTCGGCGTACTGGGTGTACATCTTCAACAGGTCCGAGGCGAACAAGGCGGCCTCCTCGCCGCCCGCCCCCGCACGGATCTCGATGAACACGTTCTTCTCGTCGTTGGGATCGGTGGGCAAAAGGAGGCGCTGCAGCCGGTCCTCCAGCTCGGCCATCTTGGCCTCGGCCTCCTCCAGCTCCGAGCGCGCCATCTCGCCGAGCTCGGGGTCCTCCATCATCTCGCGGCTCTGCCGGGCCAGATCCTCCCAGTGCTCGTATTCGCCGAAGGCCTTCACGATGGGCTCCAGCTCGGAGTACTCCTTGGAGCGGGCCTGGAAGGTCTCGATGTCCTCCGTGGCGGCCGGATCGGCGAGGAGCTGACTCAGCTCCTCCAGGCGGGACCGGGCGGATTCCAGCTTCTCCCGAACGCCTTCCTTCATCGGTCCTCTTCCAGCCGAAAGAGCTGGTGGGTGGCCTCGATCAGGTCCTCGCCCCGGTCGTCTTCGCTTAGATGACGGAGCTGGAGCGTGGGATCGTGCAGGAGCTTGCTCACCAGGGCCCGAGAGAAGCGGTCCAAGGCCCCCTCGATCTCTTCGGGGATATAGCCGAGGCGCTTGCGCGTCTTCTCTAGCTCCTGGGCGCGGATGGCCTCGGCCTTGGCCCGCATGGCCTTGATGGTGGGCACCACCTCCTGGTTGCGCAGCCAGCGCAGGAACTCGGTCACCGTCCCCTCAACGATCCCCTCCGCCCGCTCGGCCTCCAGCCGGCGGGTCCGGAGGTTCTCCTCGACCACGGATTCCAGGTCATCGATGGTGTACAGGTAGACACCCGGAACGCGTTCCGCGTCCTCGGGGACGTCCCGGGGAATGGCCAGGTCCACCACGAATAGGGCCTGGCGCTTGCGCCGCTTCTGGGCGGCGGTGAGCCATTCCGTGGCCAAAACGGGCTCCGACGAGCCGGTGGAGGTGACCACCACATCGGCCTGGGCCAGGGCCTCCGGTACCGTCTCCCAGTCGAGGGCGCGCCCGTCCAGCTCCTGGGCCAGGGCCTCGCCGCGCTCCCGCGTCCGATTGGCGACCTGGAGACGGGCCACCTTGGCCTCGCGCAGGTGCCGGCCGGCAAGATGGATGGTCTCCCCGGCTCCCAGGAGGAGGACGCGGGCGCTGGTGAGATCGCCGAAGATCCGGCGGGACAGCTCAACCGCCGCGTAGCTTACCGAGACGGCCTGGTCGCCAATGTTCGTCTCGGTGCGGATGCGCTTGCCCACCTTGAAGGCGTAGTGGAAGGCCCGATTCAAAAGGGGTCCCAGGCTCCCGACGTTGTAGGCCCGGCGGTAGGCCTCCTTGAGCTGGCCCAGGATCTGGGGCTCACCCACCACCAGGCTGTCCAGGCTCCCGGCGACGCGGAACAGGTGGGTGATCGCCTCGCGGTCGTGGAAGGCGAACAGGTGGGGGCGAAGCTC
>JAHEOG010000211.1 GCA_018609925.1 Gammaproteobacteria bacterium | reverse complement strand
CTTCCACCCCGAAGCCTCGCGGCATCCCCATCGGACCGCCCAGCTCATCAAGGACCACGGTTGCCGGGTCGGGCTTTCACTGAACCCGGGGACGCCGGTGGACTGGTTGGACTATCTGCTGGACGAGATCGATCTGGTGCTTGTGATGTCGGTGAATCCCGGCTTCGGCGGACAGAAGTTCATCGAGTCCGCTATCGACAAGCTGCAGCGGGTCCGAAAGCGGATTGATGCCTCCAGCCGGCCCGTAGAGCTGGAAGTGGACGGCGGCATCAAGGTTGACAATGTGGCCCGAGTGGCCGAGGCGGGGGCGGATGTCTTCGTCAGCGGCTCGGGAATCTTTAAGGCCGAGAACTACGAGGCCCGGATCCAGGAGTTCCGGGATGCCCTGGCCGCGGTGGGCCGGTGATGAGCGGGGAGCCCGCCCCCGACCGAAGCGGTACGGGCGAATCCCGGCTGCCGGCCAAGGCCCTGCTGCTCGACTTGGACGGCACCATCCTGGACACCGCCGGTGATTTGATGACCGGTCTCAACCGGACCCTCGTCGAGCTGGGGCGCTCCGAGGTTGACGAGGACCAAGTACGGGCCTGGATCGGGGATGGGGTCCGTGCGCTGGTCCGGCGAGGCCTGGAAGCCAGCGGGGGGTATGACGATGCCCTCCTGGACCAGGCCCACGAGCGCTTCATGGTCCACTACGGTGATTGCTTTACCGATGCCACCTTGCCCTACCCAGGGGTGATCGAGACGTTGGACCGCTTTCGGCAGGGCGGTCTGCCCATGGCGTTGATCACCAATAAAGCGGGGGCCTTCACCGAGCCTCTGCTGGAGGCGACGGGCATCCTTCCCTACCTCGGAGCCGTGGTTTCGGGGGATCAGGTTACCCACAAGAAGCCCGACCCCGAAGGCGTTCGCCGCGCCCTGGAGGACCTCGGGGTGGCTTCCGACGACGCAGTCTTCGTGGGGGATTCGGCCAATGACGTGAACGCCGGGCTGGAGGCGGGCTGCTACGTGGTGTGCGTGACCTATGGCTACAATCGGGGCGAGGATGTGACCCGCCTCGGTGCCCACCGGGTCACCGATTCCTTTCCCGGGTTGCTGGATCTCCTCCGGCTGCCGGCCTCCCCGGACAGGTAGCCGGCTAAAGCCATGACCAGCCCCCAATTCCCGATGCACAGGCCGGACCCGGAGCAGTTCCGGGCCTACGCCCGCGAGGGCTACGACCGCATCCCGGTGGTGCGGGAGATCCTGTCCGATCTGGAAACACCGGTCTCCGCTTTCCTCAAGCTCGCCGGCCGGCCCCGCTCCTTTTTGCTGGAATCCGTCGAGGGCGGCGAGAAGTGGGGGCGCTATTCCATCCTCGGGCTCCCGGCACGGGAGTGGGTGACAGTCCACGAAGGGGTGTTCACCCGCTACTGGGAGGGCGAGGCCACCGAGCGCTCGCGGCCGAGCGACCCCCTGGATCGGCTGCGGCAGTGGCTGGGCGCGGTACGCTACGCCCCGGTCCCCGGGCTGCCGCGCTTCGCCGGCGGTGCCGTGGGGTATTTCGGCTACGACGCCGTGCGCTACATGGAGCGCTTGCCGGACACCAATCCCGATCCCCTGGGGATGCCGGATGTCTTCCTGATGCGCACCGAGCAGCTCCTGGTGTTCGACAACCTCACCGGTAAGCTCCAGCTCATCCAGCCTGCCGATCCCCACGGTGACCCCGATACCGCTTACGCCGACGCCTGCCGACGGATCGAGGCCAGCGTGGGGGATCTGAGGCGGGCCCTGCCGGAGCGGAGTCAGCCCGACCCGGTCGAGCTACGGGAGGAAGACTTCCGCCACCAAACCAAGCGAGCCGATTTCGAGGCGGCCGTGGAGCGGGCCCGGGAATACATCCGGGCCGGGGACATCATGCAGGTGGTGCTGTCCCAGCGGTTCTCGGCGCCCTTCCCGGCGCCGGCCTTCGACGCCTATCGGGCCCTGCGTACCCTCAATCCCAGCCCGTACATGTATTATCTGGATACGGGGGAGGCCCAGGTCGTGGGCTCCTCCCCCGAGATCCTGGCGCGGGTGGAGGGCGGTCAAGTCACGGTGCGGCCCATCGCGGGAACCCGGCGCCGTGGCGCCTCGGAGGAGGAGGACGCTACGCTCGCGGAGGATCTGCTGGGGGATCCCAAGGAGCGGGCCGAGCACCTGATGCTGCTCGATCTGGCCCGCAACGACGCCGGACGGGTGGCGGATACGGGTACCGTGGAGGTTGACCATCCCTTTGCGGTGGAGCGCTACTCCCACGTCATGCACATGGTCTCCAACGTGGTTGGGCACCTGCGCCCCGATCTGGATGCCCTCGATGTCCTGCGGGCCACCCATCCGGCGGGCACCGTCAGCGGAGCCCCGAAGGTGCGGGCTATGGAGATCATCGAGGAGCTCGAGCCCCTGCGCCGGGGCCTCTATGCCGGAGCGGTGGGCCACATTAGCGGGGATGCCGCCCAGATGGATACTGCCATCGCCATCCGCACCGCGGTGATCAAGGACGGTTGTCTCCATGTCCAAAGCGGCGCCGGGATCGTCGCCGATTCGGACCCGGCGCGCGAGTACGAGGAGACCATGAGCAAGGGCCGCGCCCTGTTCCGGGCGGCGGCAATGGCGGCGCAGGGACTGGAGGGACCGGCATGATCGTCATGATCGACAACTACGACAGCTTCACCTACAACCTGGTCCAGTACCTCGGGGAGCTGGGGGCCGAGGTGAGCGTGCACCGCAACGACGCCCTGATGGTGGACACCATCGCCGAGCTGGCACCGGCCGGCATCGTGATCTCCCCGGGACCCTGTACTCCGCGGGAAGCCGGGGTTTCGGTGGATACCGTGCGCACCTATGCCGGCCGCATCCCCATCCTCGGTGTCTGCCTGGGCCACCAGGCCATCGCTAGCGCCTACGGCGGCCAGGTGGTGCGGGCCCCCCAGGTCATGCACGGCAAGACCTCCGAGATCCACCACGACGGCACCGGGGTGTTCGCGGGGCTGCCCAATCCGCTGGAGGCCACCCGCTACCACAGCCTGATCGTGGAGCGGTCCAGCCTGCCCGCGGAGCTTCGGATCACCGCCTGGACCGAGGACGGCACGATCATGGGGATGCGCCACCGCGAGCTGGAGGTGGCGGGGGTGCAGTTCCACCCCGAGTCCATCCTCACCGGCTCCGGCAAGGACCTGCTCGCCAACTTCCTGGCGCGGACGGGGACCTCGCCCGCGCCGGTCGGGGTATAAAAGGCGATGGCGCCTTCGGAGGAGCCCTCGCCGGGCGGGCGTACCCGTGAGGCCATTGCCCGTTTGGTGGTCGGTGAGGACCTGTCCCGCGCCGAGATGGAGGCGGTCATGCGGGAGGTCATGGGCGGCGAGGCCGAGCCCGAGGCCGTAGCCGGCCTGCTGGTGGCCTTGCGGGGAAAAGGCGAGACGGTGGCGGAGATCACCGGGGCCGCGGCGGTCATGCGCGAGCTGGCCGAGGGCATCCGGGTGGATGCCCCCCATCTGGTGGATACCTGCGGCACGGGCGGGGACCGCAGCGGCACCTTCAATATCTCCACGGCCGCCGCCTTCGTCGCCGCCGGCGCGGGGGCCCATGTGGCCAAGCACGGCAACCGCTCGGTGTCCTCCCGCTCCGGTAGCGCCGATGTCTTGGCGGAGCTGGGGGTGGCGCTGGAGATCCCCGCCTCCGCCGTCGCTCGGGCGATACGGGAGGTGGGCATCGGGTTCCTGTTCGCCCCCAGCCACCACGGCGCCATGAAGCACGCCATCGGGCCGCGCAAGGCCCTGGGCATCCGGACCCTGTTCAACCTTTTGGGTCCGCTTACCAACCCGGCCCTGGCCCCACATCAAGTCGTAGGGGTCTTCGATGACGCCTGGCTGGAGCCCCTGGCCCGGGTCCTGCAGGAGCTGGGCAGCCACCACGTCCTGGTGGTGCACGCGGCGGACGGCATGGACGAGCTCTCCACCCTGGGCCCCACCCGAGTGGCGGAGCTCCGTGAGGGAGCCATCGAGCGCTACGAGCTGGACCCCGAGGACCTGGGCCTGCCCCGCGTTTCCCCGGAGGACCTACAGGCCGGCGACGCCGTCGACAACGCCACCGTTCTGCGGGACATCCTCGCCGGGGAGCCCGGCCCCAAGCGGGACATCGTGGTGTTGAACGCGGGGGCGGCCCTTTACGTTGCGGGGGTGGCCCCGGACCTGCCCGCCGGTCTCGAGCGCGCGGCCGCGGCCATCGACAGCGGTGCGGCCCGGGCCAAGCTGGAGGGCCTGGCCGCCTTCACCCAAGAAGCCGCGAGCTCGGCATGAGCGCCGCTCGGGGCCCCTTCCTGGATTCCATCCTGGCGCGCAAGGCCGAGGAGCTGGCCAACAGGCGCGAGAGCCGGTCCGAGGATGCCCTCCGAGAGGCCCTGGCCCGCGGGGAGGCGCCTCCGGTGCGCGATTTCCTCGGGGCCCTCCGGGACCGCGGCCTCGCCGATCCGCCCGCGGTTATCGCCGAGGTCAAGCGCGCCAGCCCGTCCGCCGGGGTGATCCGGGAGGACTTCGATCCCGCCTGGATCGGGGCCAGCTACGCGAAGGGCGGGGCGGCAGCGCTTTCCGTTTTGACCGACGCCGAGTTCTTTGGCGGGGCGGACGCCTTCCTGGGCCAGGCCCGCAACGCCAGCGGCCTACCGGCCCTGCGCAAGGACTTCACCCTGGATCCCTATCAGGTGAGCGAGGCCCGGCTTATCGGGGCCGACTGTGTCCTGCTCATCGTCGCGGCCCTCGACGATCCGGTTCTGGAGCGGTGCCTACAGCGGGCCCAGGAGGAGGGCATGCCCGCGCTGGTGGAGGTCCACGACCGGACCGAGCTGGATCGAGCCCTAGCGGCCGGAGCTGAGCTTATTGGCATCAACAATCGCGACCTGCATACCTTCGAAACCCGCCTGGAGACCAGCGTCGAGCTTGCCCGGGAGGTCCCGGAGGGGGTGACGCTGGTGGCGGAAAGCGGTATCCACGGCCGCCACGACATGGAACGGCTCCGGGAGGCCGGACTCAATGCCTTCCTGATCGGGGAATCCCTCATGCGGGGGCCGGACCCGGGTGAGGTCCTTGCTTCCCTCCTGCGCCCCGAGTAGGGGGCTAGCAGAGCCGTGACACGAGCCTAGCCAATCGAAGGATTCCACAATGACCGCTCGCCACTCCCGCCGGGACTTCTTTCGCTTGGCCGGAAGCGCCGGGGCTGCCGCGGCCGGCACCGCGGCCGGATGGGCAAGCGCCTCCGGCGATCCCGCTCCCGACGGCGCGCCCCATGTGGCTACGGTATTTGGCCAACCCGCAACGGTGCCCAAGGCCCGGGGCGAGCGTGTGGTCGTGGTCGGGGGCGGCTGGTCGGGCCTGTCCCTGGCCAAGTACCTGAAACGGGCCAAGCCCGATTTCGATGTGGTCCTCATCGAGCGGCGCCGCACGTTCGTCTCCAGCCCCATCTCCAATACCTTCTACGCGGGGGTGGTGGACTGGGAGCGCCTCTGCCATAGCTTCCACGATGCCGCGCGGGCCAATGATTACCTCTACTTCAATGCGACGGTGGTGGACGTCGACCGGGACAGCCGGCGTGTCTTCACCGAGCGGGGCTATCTGGACTACGACTGGCTGGTCCTGGCGCCCGGGATCGAGTACGACTATTCCGGCATGGGGGTGGAAGACCCGGCCGCCGAGCAGACCCTGCGCGACCATTACCCGGCCGGGTTCCTGCCGGGCAGCTCGGATCTCACCATCAAGGGCAAGGTGGAGGCCTTCGAGGGCGGGACCTTCCTGCTTACCGTGCCCTCCGGCAATTATCGCTGCCTGCCCGCACCCTACGAGCGGGCCTGTATGATCGCCGATCGCTTCCAGGCCCGGGGGGTGAAGGGCAAGGTGCTCCTCCTCGACGGGAACCCCGAGCCCGCCACCAAGAGCGAGGGCTTCCTGGGGGCCTTCAATGAGCTCTACCCGGATACCATCGAATACGTCCCGTCCACGGAGGTCACCGGGCTGGACCCCCACAACCGACAAGTGGAGACCCGATTCGGCGGTCACGGATTCGACGATGGTGCCATCTATCCCCCTATCCGGGGCGGGCTGCTCCTCGAAATCCTGGGCCTGTCCAAGCCCGGATCCCAGCAGGAGGCCGACATCGATCCCCTCAAGTACAACGTCATCGGCGATCCCCGGGTCTACGTCACCGGGGACGCCCGCTCCATGCCCTTGGCAAAGGCCGGCAGCACCGCCAATTCCGAGGCGCGTTACGTGGCCGAGCTCATCGCCGCGCGCTCCCAGGGCGAGGAGCTGGCGTGGCGGAGTCCGGAAACCGTTTGCTACTCCATGGTTAGCGCTGATCCCGACCGGGCCATCCTGATCCGAAACCGGTACAGCTACCGGCTTGTGGATGGGCGCTACGTGTGGTCTTTGGCCAATACCCGGCTGGACCAGGAGTGGGATCACGCCAAGGGTCGGGCCACCCTCGAGTGGGCCCGGGCCATGTACCGGGATCTGTTCACGGCCGCCTAGCCCTTCCCCAAGACCATTTTCCCTGGCCCCCGGTTGTGCCACCGCCTATCCGTCCCTATCTAAGGGGATAGGAAGCGATTTTCCCCTTACCAAGGGGGTGACCATCATGGCGGAAGAACAGGAGAGGCAAGGCCAGGAGCTGCAGACCCGACGCCCGGGGACGGCGCCCAGCCCCTTCGAGGAGATGGAGCGGCTGTTCGAGGACTTCCTGGGCCGGCGCTGGATGAGCCCGTTGCGTGGGGACCTGCCCCGGGTCGGTGAGCTGGCGCCCTTCGAGGGCCGGTCGCCCCGGGTGGACGTCAAGGACCGGGAGAATGATGTCCAGATCCGTGCGGAGCTGCCCGGGGTAAGCAAGGACGACCTGGATGTGTCGGTGACGGACAATACCGTGACCATCAAGGCCTCCACCCGGCAAGAGCAGGAGGAAGGCCAGCAGGAAGGCGACTACTATCGCCGGGAGATCGCTTACGGTGACTTCGCCCGGACCGTGGCCCTGCCTGCCGATGTGGACGCCGACAGCGCCAAGGCCCATTTCGAGGATGGAGTGCTGGATCTGACCCTGCCCAAGAAGGAGCAGGCCAAGCGCCGGCGGATCCAGGTGGAATAGAGCCGGCTGTTCTCCCCCAGCCCGGCGT
>JAHEOG010000210.1 GCA_018609925.1 Gammaproteobacteria bacterium | reverse complement strand
GATGCCCTGGAGCCGGCGCGCGCGGCCGCCGCCGAATACGACGCCCAGGTCCTGGCCGAGGCCTGGATGGATGGGATCGAGGTCACGGTGGCCGTCCTCGACGAGGCCCCCCTGCCGGTGCTGCGGCTCGAGACCCGGCGGGATTTCTACGATTACGCGGCCAAGTACGACGCCGGCGCCGGCACCGAGTACCTCCATCCCACCGGCTTAGGAGAGGAGGTGGAGGCCCACTGCCAATCCGTGGCCCTGGCGGCGTTCCGGGCCCTGGGCTGCCGGTCCTGGGGCCGGGTGGATCTGATCGTTGGCGAATCGGGGGTGCAGGTGATCGAGGTCAACACCATCCCCGGGATGACGGAGCACAGCCTGGTCCCCAAGGCGGCGGGCCACGCCGGGCTGGGCTTCGATGATCTGGTGGAGCGGATCCTTGCCGGGGCGGCCACCGGTCATGGCTAGGGTCCGGGACTCGGCCGCCCACTGGGTCGGGGGGCTGGTCGCGGTGGGTCTGGCCGGGTGGCTGGCCACCCAGGGGCCCATGGCCTGGAACTGGTTGGACCGTCAAGTGCCCGTGGAGCGGGTCGAGGTGACGGGCGACCTCGACCCGGATCGGGCGCGGGAGCTGGGGCGCTGGCTGGCGAGCCGGATCGAAGGAGGCCTGTTGACGGTGGACCTGGATGCCCTGCGCCGGGCCGCAGTGGAACGCGCCCGTATCCGGCAAGCATGGCTTCGGCGCAGCGGTTTGGATGCCGTGCGCATCCGGGTCGAGCGCCACCGTGCCAGGGCGCGGTGGCGCCCGGGCAGCGAACGTCAGTGGCGTCTGGTGAACGAGCGCGGAGCGGTCTTCCGCCCTCAGCTCCGCCCGGAGGAAGAGGAGCTGCCGGCTTTGGTGGGGCCGCGGGAGCGCCTGGCGGAGCTGCACCGACGCTTGGAGGAGCTGGACCGGCGCCTGGGGGCCGATCTGGACCCGACCCGGGTAGCGGTGGGTCAGCGGGGGAGCTGGAGCGCGCAGGTGAACGAGCGAGTCCGCGTCCGCTTCGGTACGGACCACTGGAGCCAGCGCCTCGAACGGCTGTTGCAGGTCCAGTCGGGGTGGGACCTATTGGAGCGCCGAGTGGAGCGGATCGACCTGCGCCATCCGGCCGGTATGGCCGTGGCCCTGGCGGCGGACTCGGGTCAGGAAGGCGAGGGCGCACGGCCGATGGAAGCGGGCGGACCGCCACCCACTACGCGGCGGTAAGCCCGGAACATGGCCCCGAAATGAGGGTGTAAGGGTGGATATGACCAGGCACGCGGATAACAACCTGATCGTCGGACTGGATATCGGGACCTCCAAGGTCTGTGCCGTGGTGGGGAGCCGGACGCCGGACGGCGAGGTGGAGATCATCGGCATCGGGCGCCATCCCAGCCGCGGGCTCCGCAAGGGTGTGGTGGTCAATATCGAATCCACCGTGGCCTCCATCCGCGCCGCCGTGGAGGAGGCCGAGCTCATGGCGGGCTGCTCCATCGACGCCGTCTACGCGGGGATCGCCGGCAGCCATATCCGTGGCCACAACTCCCAGGGGGTGGTGGCCATCAAGAACCAGGAGGTGGATGCCGCCGACGTCCAGCGCGTTATCGACAACGGCAAGGCCTTCGCCCTGCCCACGGACCAGAAGGTGCTCCACGTCCTGCCCCAGGAGTTCATCATCGACAACCAGGAAGGGGTTCGCGAGCCCATCGGCATGTCGGGGGTGCGGCTGGAGGCCAAGATCCACGTCATCACCGGGGCCGTCTCGGCGGTGCAGAACATCATCAAGTGCGTGCGCCGGTGCGAGCTGGAGGTCAACGACGTGGTTCTGGAGCAGGTGGCCTCCAGCGAGGCCGTGCTCTCCGAGGACGAGCGCGAGCTGGGGGTGGCCATGGTGGATATCGGGGGCGGCACCTCGGACATCGCCGTCTACACCCAGGGCAGCCTGCGCCACACCGCCGTGCTTCCAGTGGGCGGCGATCAGATCACCAATGATATCGCCTTCGCGTTGCGCACCCCCACCTGGGCAGCGGAGGAGATCAAGCAGAGCTACGGTTGCGCCCTTACCGACCTGGCCCAGGAGGACGAGGAGATCGATGTGCCCTCGGTGGGTGGCCGGGAGCCCCGCAAGCTGGCGCGCCAGACCCTCACCGAGATCATCCAGCCGCGGGTGGAGGAGCTGTTCGGGCTGGTGCAGGAGGAGCTGCGGCGCTCCGGTCTGGAGGAGGTGGTCGCCTCAGGCATTGTCCTTACCGGGGGCTCCAGCCAGATGGAAGGGATGATCGCGCTGGCGGAGGAGACGTTCCACGCCCCGGTCCGCGATGGACTACCCCAGGGGATCGGCGGCCTCAATGACGTGGTGCGCAACCCCATGTACGCCACCGGGGTGGGGTTGGTCCTGTACGGGCTCCGCCACGGCCAGGATCCCGGGGTTCGGGAATGGACGGGCCAGGGATGGAAAACGCTCGTGAAACGCATGCGGGCCTGGTTCCGCGAGAATTTCTAGCAGGCACGCAGGCGGCCAAGGAGGAGGCCATGTTCGAACTGGCAGACACAACAGGTCAGGACAACGCCACCATCAAGGTGATCGGGGTGGGAGGCGGCGGTGGCAATGCCATCGCCAATATGGTGGCCTCCAACCTCGATGGGGTGGAGTTCGTCGTCGCCAACACCGACGCCCAGGCCCTGCGACGGGTCAACATCGAGAACCGGATCCAGCTCGGGGCCAACATCACCAAGGGCCTCGGTGCCGGAGCCTGCCCGGATGTCGGGCAGCAGGCCGCCGAGGAGGACCGCGAGCGCATCCGGGAGGTTCAGGCCGGGGCCGATATGGTGTTCGTCACCGCCGGCATGGGCGGTGGCACCGGCACCGGCGCGGCGGCCATCTTCGCCCAGGAGGCCAAGGAGCAGGGCATCCTGACAGTGGCCGTGGTCACCAAGCCTTTCGAGTTCGAGGGCAAGAAGCGCCAGCAGCAGGCGGAGGCCGGGATCGAGGCCCTTTCCAAGCATGTGGACTCGGTGATCACCATCCCCAACGAGAAGTTGCTTCAGGTGATGGGGCGCAAGGCCAGCCTGCTCGATGCCTTCAAGCGCGCCGACGACGTTCTCCTCGGGGCGGTCCAGGGGATCTCCGAGCTGATCACCCGTCCCGGGCTGATCAACGTGGACTTCGCCGATGTCCGAACGGTCATGTCCGAGATGGGCATGGCGGTGATGGGATCGGCCGGCGCCACAGGTGAGGACCGGGCGGAGGAAGCGGCCAACCACGCCATCTCAAGCCCCCTCCTGGAGGACATGGACCTCTCCGGTGCCAAGGGCGTGCTGGTGAACGTGACCGCCGGCATGGACATGGCCATCAGCGAGTTCGAGTCGGTGGGCAACGTCATGCGCGAGTTCGCCTCCGAGGACGCCAACGTGGTCATGGGCACCGTGCTCGATCCCGAGCTGGCCGACGAGCTGCGGGTTACCGTGGTGGCGACGGGGTTGGGCAAGGACTCTCAACGCAAGGCGCGTCCCGACGCCAAGGCGCCACCGCGGCCCAAGAAGGAGGAGAGCGGGTCCCTGGATACCCCCACCTACCTTCGGCGCCAGCGGGAGGCCCAGGAGCAGGGGGTGGACGAGGACGACCTGGATATCCCGGCCTTCCTGCGGCGGCAAGCCGACTGAGAATTGTCCCCACGGCCTTGCCCGGGGGGGCCTGCTGGTTTAGCCTGAAGCGGGGTTGAATTGACAGACCCAAGCCGGACAGGGCGTTTCCGGACCGTCGGAACGGGCGCCCGGGCCCGAGCCGAGCCCAAGGTCGCCCGGAGCGGCGGCGAACCGGGGCCGAACCAATTACCGCGAGGGCTCATGGTCCCACAACGGACACTGCGGAACTCCATCCAGGGCACCGGGATCGGCCTCCATTCGGGGGAGAAGGTCGGCATCACCCTGCAGCCGGCCCCGGAAAATGCCGGGATCCTCTTCCGCCGAACCGATCTGGCTGGTCGCCCCGAGATCCCGGCCCGGGTCGAGCACGTGGTGGATACCACCCTGTGCTCCACGCTGGGGGTCAACGGCATCCGGGTGGCCACCGTGGAGCACCTTATGGCCGCCTTCGCCGGCCTCGGCATCGACAACGCCGTGGTGGACCTTGACGGCTCCGAGGTGCCGATCATGGACGGCTCCTCCGCCCCCTTCGTCTTCCTCCTCCAGTGTGCCGGGATCTGCGAGCAGGAGGCCCCCAAGCGCTTCATACGCATCCGCAAGCGGATCGAGGCCGCGGACGGGGATCGCTGGGCCAGCTTCGAGCCGGCGAGCAGCCTGCGCATCCATTTCACCATCGACTTCGACCATCCCCTCCTGCGGGACCATAGCGAAGTCACCATGGATTTCTCCGAAACCGCCTTTACCCGGGAGGTGAGCCGCGCCCGCACCTTCGGGTTCTACCGCGACGTGGAGTGGCTCCAGGAGCAAGGCGTTGCCCTTGGGGGCAACCTGGACAACGCCGTAGTGGTGGACGACCACCGCGTGCTCAATGACGAGGGGCTGCGCTACCGCGACGAGTTCGTTCGGCACAAGGTGCTGGACTCCATCGGAGATCTCTACCTCCTCGGGCATCCCGTTCTGGGCTGCTTCCGCGGCTACAAATCGGGCCACGCACTTAACAACCGCCTCTTGCGGGCGCTTCTCGCGGATGCCGAGGCCTGGGATTACGTGGAACGGGACCCGGAAGTGCTCCAGGCCGGCACGTACCGCGACCCCATCCCCTCCCACTGACGCTGATCTACCGGGACCGCCGCCATGTTCCTCCTGCGTGCGGCCCTCGTCCTGGGCGGCCTTGCCCTCCTGACCTGCCTGATGATGGCGATCCTTACCGGGCAGCGCGCCTATCTACGCTGGGCGGGACGGGTCTTCTTGGTGGTCCTGCTGCTGGTTCTGGTGGTGCTGGGCATGCGCTTCGGAGGCCGGCTAATGGGGATCGCAGGCTTCTAGCAGCCTTTCCCGCCCTTCCCCGGCTCTTCCGGGGAGCCAGCCAGGTGGCGGGCTAGGTCCTCCAGCGCCGACCGCAAGCCCTCATCCGGGATCTCGCTGGCGGCCTCCGCTACCGCGGCCGCGGCCTCCCGGCT